>JALWTP010000021.1 GCA_027082835.1 Candidatus Kaiserbacteria bacterium | reverse complement strand
GTCCAGGGGCCCCCTGGACCATATGTTTATCTACTTAAAAACAAAACGCCCCGCATATATGCGGGGCGTTTTGTTTTTATGCTTATTTTTCCTCTTCAACTTCCTCTTTTGCTTCTTCGCTCGTATCTTCTTCCTTTACCTCTTCTGCTTCTTTATCCTCTTCTTTACCTTCAGCGTTTTCTGTGGTTTCCGCTTCTTCGGTTACGGCTTCTTCACTTGAAGATTCGTCGGTAGATTCTGCTTCTTGTGTCTCTTCTGCTTTCTCCTCTACCACTTCTTCGTTTGCTTTCTTTTCAGCAGCAAGCTTTTCTTCCTCAGCGAGGCGTGCCGCTTCCTCAGCTTCTGCCTTCTTTCGCTCTTCTTCCAATTCGGCAGATCCTTTCGTTGCCACATTCATCATAGTAGTGCGTCGTAGTAATCGCTTTACTTCACGGGCAACTTTGTGGCGAATAAAGTAAAGCTTTGCACGGCGAACCTTCGCTCGTTTTACAATTTCTATTTTATCAATTGATGGCGAGTATAGTGGGAATATCTTTTCTACCCCTACTCCACTTGATACCTTTCGTACGGTAAAGGTTCCTCCGGCTTCATTGCCGTGCTTTCGCGCAAGTACAAGACCTTCAAATGCCTGTAATCGTGTTTTTCCTTTTTCTTCAATTTTTATCCATACGCGAACAGTATCCCCCGCTTTAATACCAAGGTTTGCTCGCTCTTCCATATTTACTGAACTGATTGCTACTTTGTTTTTCATAATGGGCAAAACTCTACCATATCACGCTATTTCAAGCAACTCATTGCATACTCAAAGTCATTTGGAAACGGCGCGGTGAATGTCATCTCTTTCTGATTTGGCAATGTGACAGCGAGCTCGTGTGCATGGAGCGCTATTCTACCAAACTCAAGCGCGCACTCTCGTTTAGGCGCATAGAGTGAATCGCAGACTATGGGGTGATGTATCGCCTTCATATGCACGCGAAGTTGGTGAGTTCTCCCTGTTTTTGGCTGCATTTTGACATAGGTATATACAGCGCCATCTTTTTCCACTTCACCTATTTTCCACCAGTGTGTTTGCGCATCGCGCAATACTCCTTTAGCACCCGGTTGTGCAGACCACCTGCGGAAATCGCTTCTACTTTTGCCTATTTGTTTATCTATAACCCCCTCACTTTCCTTTATGGCGTCATAGACGAATGCGTAATATGTCTTTTGTACACCTCTTTCTTTGAATTGCTCTTTTAAAAATGCAAACGCCTCATCAGTTTTAGCGATGATCATCACGCCCGTTGTATCTCTATCTAAACGATGCACAATACCCGGTCGCGGTATTATTTCTCCTTGTGGACTTTCCCACGACTCGCCGACATTTTCTATTGCAGGATATTTTTCTAAAAGCCAGTCAGCAACAGTGTACTCATCACGGCGCCCATCTTTGTGCACTATCATATTTGATGGTTTGTTTATAACCACCACATCTTCATTTTCAAAAAGTATTGTCGGTTGTTTGTTTTCTATTTCTTTTCCCATGCTATTGAAATATATCGGAGTATGTATATAATGCCACAATACACTTAAATATACACAAGTGCTATATGCGGGCGTTTAGCTCAGTTGGTGAGAAGCAACTCCAAGTTGACTATTGCCACCGAGTAGGACGGTCCCGGCCGAATTGTATTCGGGATATAAATATACAGTGCGGGCGTTTAGCTCAGTTGGCTAGAGCAACTCGTTTACACCGAGTAGGCCGGGGGTTCGAGTCCCTCAACGCCCACAAAAAACGAAAAATCCTGCAAGCATTGCGCTTGTGGTGATTTTTTGTTTTGGGCGTTGAGAGTGCAAACTGCTTTGCACTCGTAGGGACGAGAAAAGAGCAAATATATCGGAAGAGGTACGACGACGATGTGCGCGTCGGGGTGAAAAATAATTATCTGATTTGATTCTTGACTCAAGGATAGATACGTTGTAAAGTCGCGTCAGGTAGTTCTTTACTAAAATCAAACGAAAGGAGGGGCTATGTACCCGCAAAGTATCCCTGTCGTGTGGGCTTCAGCCCTCATCACAAGCAACAAAACAATCTTCACCACTCTCAGTAAAGAAATTGTGGTTGAGGTTCCTCGAGCCGTTACTGCACACCTCTTGGAGGTTTGCAATGGAAGCAGGAGGTTTAATGAAGTAATTGATGTCTTGTCCCAGGATTGGAACCAAGCATCAATCGAAGGACTTGTCGAGGAGTTGTTCCAAAAACAAGTGATTGTTGATGGTAAAACACTTGAAGATGAGTTCTGGCAAACTGTCACGAACCCGATGAGGTTTCCGACAAATGTCAGCGACGAGGATGTGGCACGTTTGGTATCTCAGGCCACTGAAAGGCACCGTGAAGAGAACTCAGAGAGAGCTTATCAACCTTCAAAAAGTGACCTCTCTGAGATTATCAGCCGTCGAAAATCTGTTCGTACTTTTTCTGGAGAGACCGTTGATTTTCAAACTGTCATCGATCTGCTCTGGAGTGCGTATGGAGAATGCCTGACGGCTGACGGACGGTTTCATCGCTCCGTGCCATCCGCTGGGGCGCTTTATCCTCTAATGATTCATGTTGGTCTGTTTGCAAAAACAGGCGATCTGGATCCTGGGATATATCGAGTGCTTTACGATCAGGAAGGTTCTGTCGAATTCAGATCTGTTTCAACTGACGTACTGAGGTTCGCCAGATCCTTCTTGAACCCTGCTGGCATTCAGAAAGGGACTCACGGAGTCATTGCTATTAGTGGTTCGTTCAATGTATCGAATCAAAAATATGGCAATCGAAGCATGCTGTACGTTCCTTTGGAGGCTGGGCATTCCGCTCAAAACATCCTTCTTGAAGCCACTCGTCAAGGTGTCGCGACCCTGGAAATTGGAGGTTTTGTGGACGAGCTTCTCGCTCAGTCTCTTGAACTTCCAAATGAATATCATCCACTTACTCTCGTAGCCTTTGGTAAAGAGGGTAAGCAGGTTGAGTCGGAGAACCCGTCAGCTCTGCAAGTTGATTGGGCTATTCCAATGACCAAAGGGTACGCTCCTGGTTTTGCTATTGCCTCGGCTCGTTTGTCAGAAAAACGAAGCTGGTCGCATGGTAGAGACCCTTCTCCTGAAATTGCTTTGAAAAAAGCGATTTCTGAAACCAAGGAGTGGACTTCTTGCGGATGTATTCCGGAGCTGACCTGTGCTACTTATCGTGAGTTGAATAATGTTATCGATCCTCGAGAAGTTATCAAATTCCACAAGAGTCAGTACAGGATCAAGGGATTTCCGTTTGCGCAGTTTGATGAGGGTATGAGGTACGACTGGACAAAGGGATTTGATTTGGATGGCAATGAATTTCACATTCTTGCCGACCATGTTTATTTCCCGTATTTTCCAGAAACGCCTTACTATTGTTTTTCAAACTCATCAGGGTGCGCAGCGCACCCTGATGAGCAAACGGCGATTGAGACTGGGACTCTTGAACTGATTGAGAGGGATGCATTCATCAACTCGTATTTTTGCAGATTCGATATGCCAGTAGTTTCAGAAGATACGCTACCGGATCATATCCAAAAGCGTATCTATGAGCTACGGAATGCCGGGTTTGAAGTGTGGGTTGTTGATCATTCACTTGACCTGGCACCTGTGGTATTTGTCATGGCTCAAAGTGAAGAGCATACTTTTACCACTTGTGCATCTTGCTCCAGTTTTGATGTTGAGCACGCTGTCAGCCACGCACTCATGGAGGTGGAGGCATCTGTTCTTCATCGCCTTCAGCACGGCGTGTCAGACAAGATTCGTCCAGACGAAGTCGTTTGGCCCAACGATCACGGTCGTCTTTACGGCCAAAAACAATACTTTCGCCGCGCGGATTTCTTGGTTGCAAGCCAAAGGTCTGTACCGTTCCAAGAGATAGGGGGCAACGCTCCTAAAACTTGGGACAATCTCCTTGGTTGTTTCGAGAGTAAAGGTTGGAAACATTTAGTTGTTCCTCTCGAACTCTCTGATGATTATGGTGGCAATGGCGATCTCAGTATTGTCAGAGTGATCGTTCCCGGCGCTGTACAGATGACCTTTGGCAATCGTCAGGAACCCGCTGGAATGAAGCGTTTGTACGAAGTCGCCGAGAGGTTCGGGCAAAGCAAACTGACTTATGGTCAGCTAACTAAGTTCCCGCATCCTTTCGAGTGATACCAGAGGCGGAAAGCTAAAAAACTTTCCGCCTCTTTTTTATTTTGTTAATATGATGCTATGAATAAGGATTTGTCACAAATTGAATTTTATTTTCCAAGTGGAGAGTTTAAGGACAAAAATGAAATAGTTGACTCAATCCTTTCTCTAATAAAAGAGAAAGGAAGTATTGGTTATTCTGGTTATGCGGATATTGATTTGTTAAAACAGGGACTATTGGATCATATTGGAGACGGTAATATTGGACAATATAAAGAAATCTCTGAGGAGCAGAAGCTGGAAATAGAAAAAACTATTTCAGAAACTATTGAGAAATGTAATGATAAGTTGCCTGTCCCAACAAAGAATTTTATTTTTGTCCATCCATATTTTACCACCGAAGATGACAAAGTTTTTGACGGCGTAATGGCTGTAGCTGTATACAGCTGTGTTTTTCACTTGTTTATAAATTTGGATGAATACTCAAAAAAGTCTATCGAAAATACTGTCGCTCACGAACTGAATCATACAATCTACTACTACCGCCATTACGATAATTTCAATAACTACACACTTTTAGATGAAATCTTGTTAGAAGGTTTGGCAGAAAATTTTAGAGAGCAGTATTTTAATCCTGAAATAAGCACGTGGGCTGGAGCTTTAAATAAAGATGAGGCATTTGAAGTATTAAAGGAATCAAAAAATATTCTTGAGTCCAGAGATCAGAAAGTGATAAAAGAATTTTTGTTTGGAAATGACAAGTATCAAAGATGGACAGGGTACTCAGTTGGATATTGGTTAGTTAAAGAATTTATAAACAGGAACAAAAATTTATCTTGGGATGAGTTAATGCAAACTAATCCTAAAAGATTTATTGAAATTATAAAGTAAAAAGTGGCGCAACAATCTCGAGGGTTGTTGCACCACTTGGGGGAGCAGATGGGACACCTGGATTACTTGCCAGTGCCACACTTGCCGTTGCCACCACCACCGGAGCTGCACTGTTCCTGACACACGATCGTGCCGGGAAGAGGCTTGTCCTTGGAGGTGACTTTCCAAGAGAACTTTTTGGGGTTCTTCATGGCAGTCTCCTTTCTAGAGTTGTGGATGTACAATGTGAAGAACGTCTCCGCATCCATTTGTAAACATAAGCTATACCTTAATTATTGTCAAGAACCAAATCAGGTAATTATTTTTCGCCCCGAAGCGAGGACGGCTCGGTAGGAGAGGTCTAGGGAAGGAATGCCGAGCCGTCCGAGCGTTGGTAGCCCCGCATCGCCCGAATACTTGGAGGGCGAAACCGAAGAGAATTTCTCCTTTCCTTTCTAGATTTTTTTAGAAGGCGCGCGCAAAAGAAAAATTGTAAGGGAAAAATTCTCTGAGGTTGCCGCCGTAGCGATAGCGGAGGCGTGCGGCGGAGCGAAGGATCACCACGCGCTCGGATTCACTGGTTTGTTGTAAAATATGTTCGAGCGTGGTTGTATAAATACACCACAAACAAACAAACCCAACACTAATCGTGTTGGGTTTGTTTGTTATTTAAGTTGTCTACTATCTGGTACCCCCGGCAGGAGTCGAACCCACATTAACGGGATAGAAGCCCGCTGTTCTATCCATTGAACTACAGGGGCAATGGACCACTATACTGTATATATCTTATCGTCCCGGGTCAACTATTGCCGGTGTCTCACTTTCAAAATGTTTTAGGTTCGCGGATCGCTTTTTCTGTATGTTTACTATTTTTTGTACATCAACTGAAATCGTTTTTTTCGCAGTTCCAGAGTCATTACTGATAAACTTTTTCTTGTATGAAAAACCAAAAATGCCTGGCAGCACAAGAAGAAGTACGAAACTTACAAACGCGATGAATAATAATGTATACCACCACAGTGCATATCTCGGGGTCTTTTGCAGTATACGATACAGCCGTGTACGAGAGACAACGGTGACTATGTATACAATTATTTTTTTGAAACTGTTCATATTATTGTGTTTGTGTTATCTCAAAAGAGAAATTTCCATCCCATAGATTGTCTTTTTCATGTTGTACCATTCCCGCTTTTTTGGTCACGAGTGCTTGAGGAAAATTTTCTAAAATAGCCAGTGTTTGATACACCTTCGCAAAAGGACCTGTTGTTTGTATTGCTATTTTCAATATTGTTTCTTTGGTGTCCTTATCTGTATATGATGACACACTACCGACCACTACAGGTATCCCTACGGTATCGCTTAATTTTTCAATACTGTCTAATAAGTTAATTAAACTCTCTGGTGTAACGGTAGTGTTTTGTATATCTAATTTTGATCGCTCTGCACTGCGTATAATTTTTCTTGTTTCTTCTATTTTTATATTTTGCGATTGGATAGTTTGAGTTTGCGACTCTTTTTGTTGTATTTCTTTTCGTACCTGCTTTGTCTTTACTATCAAGCCGGCATACAAAGAAACAGATCCTACTAACGCTAAAATGCTCACGAGTAGAAGAAGTATAAGTGCGATGTTGTTGTTTTTTGTATTCATATTCTATTTCTTATTGAGCATCATTTTTACCGAGAAAGGAATCTCTTGTATATGAAGCAGGTCAGACACCGGGAATGAAACTGCGGTGAATGTATTGTCGGAACGCAATTCTTGCACAAACGCATTTAGAGAACTTCTATTTCGCGCTATCCCTGACACGCGAACGGTGTCGTCTTGTTTCTTGGTTTTTGGATTAGAATCAAGAGAATACTGAATGCTCGTTATCACAATATCTTTTGCGTACTTTTCCCAATCAAATACCACGCGCTGAATACTGTTGCCTGCGGTGTTTTTGTCTGCATCTTTTATTGCCTGTATTTGGGATTTAAACAACTTTTCTGAAACTACTGTCGGTGAGTGAGTATTTCTTTTGTATATCTGTTGTTCTAAATCAAATGCGGTGTTGGTGCGCACCATATCCTCTTTAGCTTCCACATATACAGCCAAAGACATAGTGCTGGCAAATATAAAAACTATTGAAAACACAATTGAGGTTATCGTTGCAAAACGCAAAATATAGTTAATTTTGAGTGCTTTCCTTTGATTTTTTGGTAATACATTTGCCATAGCTATTTTACATATCACGTAATATTAATCCCGCTCCCGTCGCCATACTCAAAGAATCGTCCTTGTGTATATCCGGTATATATTTGTCTATATCAAACATATTCTGCCATACATCCGCTATTTTTACGGGCAAGTTTAAAGTATCGGCAACATATTCAGGAAGTCCTTTTGTGACAACAGCGCCACCACAGAGATAAATATGTTTTATAGGTTCTATTATTCCCTCCTCATCACTCTGGCGCGAGTTCCAATATCGGTAGTGTTTTTGTATCTCTTCTACAAGCTCGTCTGCGGCGTGCAACATTTTTTCTTTCAATACACTATTTCGTGCATCGGTTATTCCTTCATTTTTTTTAATGGCATCTATTTTGTCAGAATCCACCTTTAGATTCTCTCGTATTACTTGAGTAAATATATCTCCTCCCACTTTTACCGTAGTGCTAAACACCGGTGTTTGCCCTGCGGCTATGGTGATACCGGTTCTTGTTTTACCAAAGTCTATGACCATAGATATATCTTTTGATTTTTTGGGAATGGCCGCGCGTGCCACTGTATGCGATTCCAACTCAAATGCCTTCACTTTAAATCCGCTGTTATGAAATGCCTGCGCATATGTATCTATTACATCTTTTGGAAATACCGTTACACTTATCTCGGTAATTTCAGGACCGATACTCACTTTGTCGTAATTAAATACTGCATTTTGTGCCGGTATTGGAGCGTGATCACTCAATGAAAACTCTATTACCTGTAATATTTCTTTGTGCTTGTGTGCTGTTGGCACTTCAATAGTATAGAGATACACCAACTCTTCCGGCAATGCGACATTTGCATATTTTCGTTTGTCTTTATATGAGAAATCTTTAAGTGCCTGTGCGAGTTTATCTACATTGCGCACAATTCCATTTTCAACTATGCCTTCTTCTAAGTCTATTTTGCGTACAGTGCGTGGCACCATTCCTGCGCGTGTGTGTACCGCATCTATATATTTGATAGAAGTATCGGAAATATCAATACCTGCTGCGGGCATCTCTAAGAACTGTGGTGGCGGAAAAAAAGCCAGAATTCTGTTCGTTAACAGATTATCCATACTGTAAGTATAGCAGTAATAGTGGGACACAGAGAATCATTCTTATCAAAGATGTGGAGATGCTCACATCAAACCTTGCTTCTTATTTAATGAATAGATATACACCGTACCCGATAATGAGCACCATTCCTATTATCGCTGAGTATCGTAAGACCCTTCCGGTAATGCGTCCTGAGTTTTCGCCAAATGTCTTTGCTACAAATGCAACGAATATATATCGTGCAAACCTGCCCACAGCCGCCGCTACAAAAAACGGAAGAAACGGCGCTTTGGTAAACCCTGCGGCAAGTACCGCCACCTTAAATGGTATCGGAGTGAACGCCATAGTGAGTGTGAATGCAAACACCCCCTCTCTCACCAGCTGCGTTGCCTTGTCCATCGCGCTTTGAAGTGAGTAAAGTTCAATAATATGCACGCCTACAGTGCTATACAACAGTGCTCCCACAATATAACCGAACACTGCTCCTGCAATAGATGCTGACGCGGTGATAACGGTAAAACGCCACCACTTTCTCTCGTGCAAAAATACCATCGCTGCCAAAAGTGGATCTGGCGGTACCAAAAATACACTACTCTCGGTAAAGCCAAGTATCACGAGCCACAATTGTGCATGTACCGACTCTGATGTTGTATAAAACCACTCTTTGCTAAACAGTTTTACCTTTTTCTCTGATGTTTGTTCTACCGCCTGTTCGTCCATATTATTTTCCTGATGTTCCCGGCGGCACTTCAGTATCCGGACGAAGAAGTGCAAAGTCATCATCGCCTCCTACTGCCAAAAGCATTCCATTGCTTTCTATGCCGCGAATGGTTCGTGGAGCAAGATTGGTAATGTATGGTAGCTGTGTCCCTTCTATATCTTCGGGTGAGCGTTTGTCGGCAATGCCCGATACGATAGTGCGAGGACTTTCCTCGCCTACATCTACCAAACACTCTATGAGCTTATCGGTCTCCGGTACGCGCTTCGCTTCAAGTATGGTTCCTATTTTAATTTCTACTTTTGCGAAATCGTCAATGGTTATTTGTTCTTTCATATTGCATCAGTATACACCATTTATCATAGTGCTCCATAATGATAATAGAAATGTTACGCGCGTTCGTTTTCTTTTTTATCCAAAAAACTCTGTAATATGAGCGCTGCCGCAGATGCATCGGCAAGAGTGTCATCACTCATTCTTTTTGCTTGTACCGTTGTAAAAAACTCAGGCTCTAGAACAACATTCACTCCTTCGTCTTCCAACTCTTTTTTATATGTGTATACATATTGCATTACTTCGTTATCTTCTCCACTGTTGTTTTTGGAGTGACCTATAACGACATTTTGTATGGTGTGTTTTTGTATAAGAGTATGTATGTATTCCATCCCTTCTTTTGAGTTTGGTACTACGCGATCGGGAAATGCCATGCTTCCCCCATCATCGGAGAGTGCCAATCCTATTTTCTTCGTTCCGTAATCTATACCTAAATATTTCATTGAATAGTTTCGTGTGTGGTTGTGCCGTCGACCCCCTCGTTTTGTCGATCTGTATCTGTGGAGTCTTTTCGTTTTGTGATTGCAAAGATATATATAATTTCCAAAACAGCGAGTGTATTGAGTATGAGCAGTACGATGAACCATCCCTTATCACCTCTTTTGGCAGCAAGCCACAGTGCCCACCCTTTCCATGGGAGTGTCCATACTAATAAAAGAAACATAATCCACATGGCGTGTTGTATAAATAATCCAAACATATGTACCTATCATCGCCTATTTTCTGTATTTTGCAATAAATATCTGGTAGGATATTCACCACACGGAGGGTTGCGCCGAATTGGTAAGGCACTTGTCTTGAAAACAAGCGGGTTTACGCCCATGTGGGTTCGAGTCCCATGCCCTCCGCAATAAAACAATAGATTCCGACGCGGCTGAGCGTTGGAGTCTTTTGTTTTACGGAGGAATGGGACGAGAAAGGCGGAGGCGGTATACAAGACGAACGGAGCGTAGCGGAGTGAGGGCTTGTCGCCGAGCCCAGACCAGGAGTGCTTAGTGAGTTGGGGTGCGAGGCACGAGCACGAACAAGGAGCTTAGCAACTTGTGGTAGAGTCCCATGCCCTCCGCAAATTGAAACTTCCGCTTGAGAAAGCAAACCGGACGCCCGCACCGCGCGGTCAGACGTTTCGTTCAAAAAAGGTTCGCGCAAAGGATAAAATCTCACCGCCAACGAAAAACCTTCGTCATGTGGATACATGGCGGAGGTATTTTTGTTCGGAGGAATGGGACGAGAAAAGAGGCGCGCAGCGAAGCCCGCGCAACGCAGTGAAGCGGAGCGCACCGTCAGAATATATAAACAAAAAAACGCTTTGTGATTTACAAAGCGAATTGTAATGAGGGCGGCGCGATTGTGCCGCCCTCGTCATTTTCCTACCCGTCAAACACCGGTGTAAAACCGTTCTCCACGAGAAAGTAATACAACCTTCCCATTGATACCTTGCCGAAGTTTGGAACCGTTTTGAAGAAAACTTGCCACGTCTTGGTTATATTCGGTAGAAGCACATCTCCCGCATCTACAATATTCTCGCTGGTCAAGCAGTTACGGATGCGCTCCGGCAAAGAACGATAGCCGTCCATTTCTTCCAGCGGAAATTCTATATCCATATCATGAGGAAACAAAAAGCGGAGAATTTTTTCTTCAGGAAGAGTATATTTTCTCCTTTCTTCTTTTTTTGCTTTTGCGGCAGTGCGCAGCTGTTCGCATCGTTTGGTCAGCGTATCTTGATACTCCTGGATTTTTTGTATCAACAAATTGCTGTAATGCGCACACATATCGGGACTTGGTAACAAAAGACCTTGATACCAATTGCTGATCATATGGTCTGTCACACCGGCCTCTTCGCAAAACATATGCTCAACCTGAGAATGGCGAAAGTGAATCACAATTGCCATCCACTTTCCCGGATGGAGTTTGTTCGTGTCCTTATTGCGCCATTCATACAACAATTCGAGAACGCCTTTCAGAGTAGCCTTTTCCATTTCAAGAGCGAACACATTCTTAGTTTTAGCCATTGTCATTCCCTTTCCTTGTTTATTTTAGTCTGTCGTAGATAGTATTACAAAAGTCAATTGTGTCAATAATATACAGTAATATCCAAGCACTTCTGACATGCTTCCTTATCATTGAGTAAACAAATGGGCAAGGAGGCCCCTTGTCCACTTTTTGTATTTTATCACTCCAATTGGTATTTTGAGCACCTACTTCTCTTCTTCCTCATCGGTGTCCTCATACTCGTAGTCATACGCATCAGCATATTCTTCTTTGGGGCGAAGCATTGCCTTTATCCATATCCACAAGAGATGGAGCACTCCCAAGATAAGAACCAGCACTTCCGCATAAAAGACGAATTTTTTATCAAGCATCCATCCAAGTGTGGCAGCACCTACCGTGGCGATTTGCTGCTGTCGTTTATCGCTTTGCTCTTTTATACTCGGCTTAAAGCCCGACACATTCTCTGCGTGCTTGGTTTCGTTATCAGTGATTTTCTGCAATGCTTTTCTGTGTATATCCTCGTATTTTTGCACCGCTTTTGCGCTTTGTATTCTCGCTGTTTCTACTTTGTGCAAAGTAGAAGCGACAGCACCGTGTGGTTTTTTGTCGTACTCTTGTACGCTTGCGGTATTTGTTGAAGCACTTACGCCAAGTGCTGTTTTTGCTTTATTGAAAAGATTGGTAACCGACTTCTCCGACTGCCCTTGAATATGAATCGTGGTGCCCGGTTCCGGTTGTAGTGGATGCGGATCTTTTGTATCAGGTATGCCATCATTGTCATCGTCAGTGTCTGTTATATTGGGAATGCCATCTTTGTCGGTATCAGCCAAAACGGTAAATCGGTACTTCCCCACCTCGGCAACATTCACGTCTACTCCATTGTGCGCAGTGAATTGAATAGAAACGGTGTGTACCCCTTTGCTAAAGGTATAAGGAATACTTATTTTTTGTATATCTTTCGTCGGCACCTGCACTTCTGTCGCCTGCTTTGGACTGCCATCTACTAAAAGTGTTGCAATACCGGCGAGTTTCGTATCTGACTGATTGCGTACTACAGCGTACACGGTGGTTTTCGCTGAATCTATCGGCTGTTCATTGCTAAGCCATACCCCCTGTACCAGCCCTACACCACCTGCGGCAAGCGAGATAAGTGGTACAAAAATACTTATGAAAATGATAGAAAACAATGCCTTACTTACTTTCATACCTCTCCATAATACACTACTTGTGCGTATGTTGTCCCCCTATTTTGAGTATTATGCGATATACTATATCTATGCCACGAGATATCGTGTGGAGATCATATGAACACAGCCATACGGAGAAAACACCGGATTGGTTTTGGGCATTGGGGATTGTCGCTTTTTCTTCTGCGGTAGTTGCCGTTTTGTTTAACAACATTCTCTTTGCACTTTTGATAGTTGTTGCCGCTTTCACTACTGCACTCCTAACCAAGAAAAAACCACTTGAGCGTGAATTTTCGCTTACGCCGAGGGGTATACTCATTGATAACGAACTCTTTCCATACCAAATGATGGAATCATTCTGGATACAAGATAGAGAAACAAACCGTCCAATATTGCTCATTGATGTAAAAAGGTTTTTGGTACCACATATCATTTCGGTGCTTCCACCCGAGGGATACGCAGAAACAGTACAAACATATTTGGAACAATACCTGCCGGAAGTAGAGATGTACGAACCGATCGGACAGCGATTGTTGGAATATTTCGGTTTTTAACTGGTAAATTTCCGTATATTTTGTATAGTGGAACGGCATTTGAAAATAAATGCTCTCGTAGTTCAACGGATAGAATGCGGCTTTGCGGAAGCTGTGATGTAGGTTCGATTCCTGCCGAGAGCACAAAAAGAACGCAGTGTTTTTTGTGTGAGTGGAACAACAGTGCCTGCGCACTGTTGTGTCAGGAATCGAAAGGCGGAGCCATGTCGCGCGGAGCGAAGCGAGCACGACAAGCGAGCCCGGGCAGGAGCCACTTACTATTTTACAAGCTGAAAGTGTAGTAAAATAGTTAGTGAGCTGACGCCGATTCCTGCCGAGAGCACAAAATGAAAATATCACTATGCTTTCTTTTGACAACCTTCTAAATATATACCTGGAAGGAGGATTATTATGGAAAGAAAAAATGTAACTCTTGAAATGCTTCTAACCTACAAAACTCCAAAAGTTAGTGAGGATCCCGTGGTTAAAGGTATATTTGAAGATCTTGTAGAACGACTTAAAAAGAGTGAGTATGAATTGTTTACCGTGAGTCAGTCCTAAATAGAAGCTCCTGCTCAATTTTGAGTAGGAGCTTCTATAATACTGCGTTTGTGAGATTTTACTATCAACAAATACTCTACATCATACCGGGCATATCTCCCATTGAAG
This sequence comes from Candidatus Kaiserbacteria bacterium, assembly GCA_027082835.1. Lineage (GTDB taxonomy): Bacteria > Patescibacteriota > Minisyncoccia > Phycocordibacterales > UBA2100 > UBA2100. The sequence goes on along the minus strand of JALWTP010000021.1, from coordinate 5,893 downwards.
CATCTCTATCTTTGTCTTTCGGCTTATCAGCTATAGCAACTTCGGTCGTTAAGAAAATAGAGGCGGCAGAACACGCATGAATAACTCCCGCTTTCGCAACGAGTACAGGATCAATTATTCCTGCTGTAAACATATCTTCCACAATCTCACCTGTCTGAGCGTTGTATCCCGACTCAGTTTTTCCCGCAAGAACCTTGGAAACAACAACCCCATCATCTTCTCCAGCATTGATTGCAATTTGACGTATAGGTGCCTCAAGTGCTTTAAGGGTGATTTCATAACCAGCCTTTTCTTCTCCTTTCATTTTTTCACACTTTGTTGTCAAAGATTGCTTTATTTTAATTAATGTTGATCCACCTCCTATAACAACACCGTGTGCAATAGCGGCTTTTGTAGCATTTACGGCATCTTCTATCTTATCTTTAAGATATTTCATTTCTGATTCTGTTGCGGCACCAACACGCAAAACCGCAACCCCACCGGAAAGTTTTGAGATTCGTTTTTGTATTTTTTCTTTCTGGAATCCAGAGTCAGTGTTTTGTAATTGAGCTTTTAATTGACCAATTCTATCTGCAATCATTTGTTTATCACCTTTTCCGTCTACTATTACTGTTTTATCCTTTGTTGCAATCACGCGTCCCGCCTTACCCAAAACATCAATGTCTAAATCTTCAAACTTCATATTAAGATCTTCTGAAACCACAGTCGCGCCAACGGTTATTGCAATATCCTCCAATTCCGCCTTTTTATCTTCACCAAATCCCGGAGCTTTTATACCAACAACATTCATAGCTCCCCTTATTTTATTGAGAATAAGATTAGCGAGAGCGTCACCTGAAATATCTTCTGCAATTATTACCAGATCTTTTGAACCAGACTGAACAAATTTTTCCAAAAAAGGCAGTATCTCTTGTATACTCGTGATACTTTTATCTGTTATCAGCACATGGGAATTTTTTACAACAGCCTCCATTTTTTCTCTATCACTTACCATATACGGAGAAACATACCCCGTATTAAACTCTAATCCTTCAACGACTTCCGATTCAATACCTAATGTTTGAGATTCTTCAACAGATACAACTCCATCATGCCCAACTTTTTCAATTGTTTCTGCTATTATACGTCCCATTTCTTTAGATTCTGCAGAAACACTTGCCACATGTACAATGGATTTACTATCGGAGATTGATTTTGATTGCTTATCCAACTCTTTTTGGATATCAACAGAAGCTAATTCAATACCTTTCTTAACAGACATAGGGTTTGCCCCCATGCCTATCGTCTTCATTCCTTCCGAAACGATAGCACCCATCAAAACCGTAGCTGTAGTAGTACCATCTCCGGCCATGTCATTTGTCTTTTGAGCAACCTCCTGAATAACTTGAGCACCCATGTTTTCGAAAGTATCTTCTAGCTCTATATCTTTAGCTATTGAAACACCGTCATTGGTTATAACGGGGGTGCCGTATTTTTTTCCTAACACAACATTACGCCCTCTTGGCCCCATGGTTACAGCTACAGCTTTGGTAACTTGGTCCATTCCGGATTTCATACGAATACGAGCATCTTGCTCAAACATAATTTGTTTACTCATATGCCTTAAATTTTAAATTTAGTATTACTTAGTAAGTATTCCAAGAATGTGTGATTCAGATACTATCTCATAAGAGACTCCTTCAATCTCTACAGAGTCGCCCCATGAATACAGAACTACGTCTCCTTTCTTAACACTCATTTCCAATCTTTTATTACCATCTTTACTTAGCGCTCCAGGACCAACGGCAATCACCTTTCCTTGCTTATTGCCTTTGGTTTCTTGAGCATCAGTATTTAGATAAAGACCAGATTTTGTCTTAATCTCTGATGCTTTTTCGTCAGGTTTAATTACGACATTATCGTTTAACGGTTTTATCTCCATAGACGATTTGTAGTTATCTAATAAACCTTAGATTCACAAAAATCTAAGGTAACTATTCTATCAAAACCACATATTATATTTCAAGTAAATCCATGACTTATCCGATAAGTCATGGATTTACTTGAAAATTTATATACGACGAGTGTGGCAGATTTATTCGTTTATTACTTACTTGAAAAAGCTTTCGCCAGTTTAGATTTTCTACGTGCAGCGGTGTTCTTTTTTAGTATTCCTCGCTTTACCGCCTTATCAATAGCTTTATATGCCATAGGAAGAAGTCCTTCTGCGTCTTTTGCATTTGGTGCTTCTGCAACCTTTTTCATCGCATCTTTCATAGCGCGAATAGAACGCAGATTATACACACGCTTTGTTTCTGCTTGCCTTGCTGATTTTTTTCCTGATTTGCTTGTTGCCATAGACGCGTATAATACAAAAAATCCCACAAAACACAAGCGTTTTCGCACACAACATACTACTTTACCATTTACTTATGTAAACACTGGCTACTTATCACCCCATACTCTATACTACAGGTATATGTTAGCACAGCTTACAGGGACAGTTTCGTATTCTGATAATGAATATTTGGTTTTGGATGTTAATGGAGTTGGATACAAAGTATACACCTCTCCTGATGTGCTTTTGAGCGCAACAGATGGCAACGAATTGAGGTTGTGGGTACATCTAGTGGTGAAAGACACCGCCCTTGATCTCTATGGCTTTTTCAATCGAAGAGATTTACGCTTTTTTGAATTGCTGATTGCTATTTCAGGTGTAGGACCAAAGTCGGCACTGGGTATCTTGTCACTTGCGGATGTGGATACCCTGACACAGGCGATAAATGACGGCGACGCCACCTACCTCACCAAAGTTTCCGGTATTGGATCAAAAATAGCGAAAAAGATTATCTTGGAACTAAGCGACAAAGTAGAGACTGTTATGCACTCAAACACACAAAAAGAAGATGTTGATACACTTGATGCACTCACAACCATGGGATACTCCACACAAGAAGCGCGTCTCGCACTTAAAAAAGTACCCAAAGATATACACGGTGCGAGCGCACGACTAAAAGAGGCATTAAAAACACTTTCCTCATAATACGCAATCATGTACACCACGGTTAAAAAAATAATTAAAGGTATCCTCCCTGGCGATCTTTACAAAAGACTCCTCCCTTTCTACCACTTGACGTTGGTGTATGTGGGCATTTTTATATATCGATCTCCTTCTCGCTCACTTAAAGTGGTTGGTGTAACCGGCACCAAAGGCAAGTCAAGTGTAACCGAATATATAAACGGAATACTGGAAGAAGCGGGCTATAAAACGGCCATTATTAGTACTATCCGATTTAAAGTTGGCGATCACAACGAACCAAATATGCTGAAGATGACCATGCCGGGACGATTTTTTATACAAAAATATCTGGCAAAAGCACGGCGTGCAAAATGTGACTGGGCAATCGTTGAAATGACCTCAGAAGGAACGAAGCAATTTCGTCATAAAGGTATAGCACTTGATGCGTTAGTATTCACCAATATCTCGCCAGAACACATAGAATCTCATGGGTCATTTGAAAACTATGTCGCCGCAAAGAAAAAAATAGGCAGTGCACTGGCACACTCACGCAAACGCCCTCGTACCATCGTTGCAAACGCCGACGATGAATATGGCGACTACTTCCTACAATTACCGGTGGAAAACCAAGTGCCATATACTCTTGAAAATACCACCTACACAACGGACAACACCAAAGGGACAACGGTCTCGTATAATGGGCAGACGCTGTACTCTCCCTTTCCCGGAGAATTTACCGCATATAATATGCTCGCGGCTGCACAATTTGCCCATACTTATGGTATCTCCGATACTGATATAAAAAACGGGCTTGAGCACACAACGCAAATACTTGGGCGTGTGCAGAAAATAGATATGGGGCAACCATTTGCTGTATATGTGGACTATGCACATACACCCGACTCACTGGAGAAGCTCTATCAAGCTTTCCCGGAAAAGACTAAAGTGTGTGTGCTTGGCAATGCCGGAGGCGGACGCGACACATGGAAGCGTCCTCTTATGGGAAAGATTGCAGAAAAGTATTGTAGCGAGGTTATCCTTACCGATGAAGACCCCTATGATGAAGACCCGCGTGCAATAGTAGATGCAATGCAAGAAGAAATGACCACAAAGCCAGCGATAATAATGGACAGGCGTGAAGCAATTAAAACAGCATTCACTCGAGCACAAAAATATGCAAATGATGCGGTGGTCCTCATTACCGGTAAAGGGACCGATCCGTATATAATGCGCAAAAACGGCACGAAAGAGCCATGGAGTGATGCTCGTGTTGCAAAAGAAGAGCTTGAGCACATACTAAAATAACCAAAATACGATATACTGTGAGTATCTATGTTGAAAAAGCTTTGGATATTTTTAGGTGTGGTCATTATACTTTTTTCACTTGCGTTGGTGTGGTACGCATTTACCAATACACCAAATACGGGAGCGTTGCGTTTGTTTCAAATGGATTTTCTTTCATCTATTTCTAAACAAGTGGTAGATCCGTTGAGTCCCGGCACTGTTACCGACGCACCGTATGTAGATCTCTCTTCACTTGGTGAGATATCGCCCTATGCACAAAAAGTCACCATAGTGAAAGACAAGATCCCTATCATAGGAAGTGACTTAAAAAATGAATACATTACTATCAAAGCAAACAAATGGAATAAGAATCCTATAAATATAAGTGACTGGTCAATACAGAGTATGATTACCGATGTGTGGATAGGATTACCACAAGGAGTAAAGGTGTATCAAGCAGGGGTGGTAAACACACCATCTGATATATATCTCGCACCCGGAGAAACCGCCATTATATCAAGCAGACCATCGCCGGTAGGTGTTTCTTTTCATGAAAATGTGTGTACACCTTTCTTGGGGACAACACAAACATTTGATCCGCCTCTTACCGGATCGTGTATTGCCCCTGCCACACTTATGCAACCAACCATTAATAATATAAAAGCATACGGCGGTGAATGTGTTACTCTCGCTGAGAACACTCCCCGCTGTACCTACCTCACTTCATCATCTCTTGCGGGCAAAAATGTATCTCAAGCATGCAAAGATTTTCTCATTCCAAAACTTACCTATACCTATTGTGTGGGCGAAAAGAAAAATGATAAAAAGTTTTTCGGCTCAAAGAGGTGGCGTATATTCTTGGGTGAGCATAAGAGACTGTGGAAAGACTCGTATGAAGTTATTCGTCTTTTAGATGAAAAAGGGCGAACAGTTGATGTGTTTTCGTATTAACAATTAAATCTATCCCAAAACAAAACAATCCCCGCAGCGGTGCTTACATTTAAGGATTCTTTCTTTCCCATCATTGGTATTTCTACAATGTTGTCGCACTTTTCTTTAAGGGCTTTTGATACGCCTCGTATTTCATTACCTAAAATAAACGCAACTTTTTTATGTTTGCGCTTATAGTTTGGTAACCGTACTGCCTTTGGATCTTGTTCTATCGCTGTTATATAAAATCCTTCTTTTTTGAGTTGCGTAAGAATGCTATTTATATCTGTATTTTCCCATTGCACACTTTTTTCTGCGCCGAGCGCTGTTTTGTGTATTTCCTTTACTTCCCTACCAAAGCGATCCTTTGGCGTAGGGGTGTATCCGGTTATATATATTTTTTGTACCCCTACGCCATCTGCGGTTCTAAATATTGAACCAACATTATGAGTGCTGCGTATATTGTGCAGAATGACAACTGTCTCTGTGTTTTCCATATTGCCGCAGTATATAGTAGAAAATATATATGCCAAACTCTAACTGTCGGTTTTTGCTCCTGGTCTGGGCTCGCCCGTTGTCGTTCGTACCTCACTCCAACATGGCTCCGCCTCGGACAGCTAAAAAACGAACAGCAGTGCTCTTTTTTCTTAACGCTCGTCACCACCAGTCACTAAGTATAAT
>JALWTP010000020.1 GCA_027082835.1 Candidatus Kaiserbacteria bacterium | reverse complement strand
TGCCTTTTTGACAAATGTTTCTGTATTTTTAAGTACTATTTTTTTATTCATTTGTGAAGTATATCAAATTAGAGATATGTTTGTGTTTTTGTATGACTCTTTGACTTTATAAGATGAGCGAGGTATACATAAAGGGGAATTTTCTCGTAAATCTGAAAATCAAAACAAAAAAGGAGAAGAATATGTACTTTGACCTGGAAGACTTCGTCCGCTCTATTGAGTGGTATGTTGGTGTTTTAGTGGCTGCGATACATACATCGTGGCTTGCAGAATTTTCATTTGCAATTGGTGGTATATATGAAAAAAGTAACGATCCTTTGAAGGAGTTGCGCATCTACTGGCTGGAATGGCTGGATTGGAGTACGCATTCGCTTGGTTGGAGGATAATCAAATTGCTTTTCGTACTACCGCTGCTCATTCTTGTCACCGCATTCAATGTTGCAGTTGTCCTATTCAAATTCTCCATTTGGCTGGCATTTCTTGTGCCGGTACTTATGCTGAATGTACTTTTTTCGATAAAATTCTCGTATAGTGAAAAAGATGAGAATAGATAACACCCTCTCCCGCTCGGCGTAGCCGGGCGGGAGAGTTTTTTGTGTATGTGTTTGTCTTCTTGGTTTATCTTTCTTTGCTGAAAATTAAACACAAATGTGTTTTGTGCTTATAATTAAAATCCTTGGTTTAGTTTGAGGACTTTTTTGTGGTAGAGGTGCATTGCATATGCCAGTGCAGCAATGATGGCAACCGAGACCGCCTCCATTGGTTCAGGATCCATTCCTCCATACCATTCAATCACACGCGGCACCACCGGCCACAACCCTGCCCACAGATACAATACAAAATACGGCAATTTAGGAAAGAACATATCTTTGCGAATAAACAAAATGGCAACGAATGTGTCCAAGACACCTACCATTCCCAGCAATATATAGGTAATAACAGGACCAAATCCCAATATACCTATAATTTCAAGAAACTCCGTACGCTCTATAAACGCCTCTACGGTACCGTGACCTGCGTAGATATATATTATGTATATAAGGGGTAAGTATGAGAGTGCTAATAAAATCTTCTGAATACTATTTTTCATAAAAGAATAATGAATCTATTAATGAGCTATATACTTATAGCGTTTCTTAAAATACATTTTATCACATAGGTATGAATACTTTTGCAGATGAGTATATAACGGTGGAATAAGTAAAAATGTCACACTCTGGTATACTTATCGCTATGGATACCAACAGCATACAAAAAACAAACCATATACACTCACTCATAGAGTGGTTTAAAGCACATGATTCATATCACATAATCTTTGTTGCTCTAATGTGGTGGCGAATTATCTATGGCTTTATGCGTATCGGTATCGGTATACTTTTGATACATCTCGTTGGCTCATCTACACTTGATGTGGTTACCAAGCTAGCACGAAAAGAACTTCTTGAGGACCCTAATGACGCTGTTTTAGCATTTATTACCCTTGTATCTCACCACGCTGCGATTATTACTTTTTTTGTACCGATGTATTTGATGTTTTGGGGTACGGTAGATATATTTCTATCTGCAAATATTTTGAGAGAGAAACTCTGGGCGTTCCCTATCAGTATTTATCTAAGCATCATATTCGTACTATACGAAATAGTTCGATTCACTCATACACATTCCACTATGCTTATCGTACTTATATGTGTAGATATAGTCTTTATCGTACTTATATGGCGCGAGTACCAAAAACTCTCAAGGAAGAAATCTTCGGAGAAAGCAAACATGGATCCGATACCTATTCATACTGAATAATATTCATATATTGATTATTTAGATAATTGCAGGTATACTCACCGCATTATGGCAAAAAGAGCAACAGGAATAGAAAAAATGAAAAAAACGCGTAGTCGTAAGACTGCAAAAAGACTTGCAAAAAAGCACGCAATGCTTGACGCACGAAAAGCAAAGAAATAGCACTAAACGAAAGAGCCCGCGGATTGCAACCCGCGGGCTCTTTCGTTGATGTTGACAGAACCAAAGGCACGCGTATTATATCGCGAGCGTTGTTCAACAAGGAGAATCCTAATGCTTAAAAAAATCAAGCGTATTGTTACGCTACAGAGTCGTATTTACTCAAAGCGCTCTGAAGCAATCATGAGAGAAGCCGGCTATCGTGCATGTAACGCTCTTTTGAAAAACCAAGAAGAAACTGTACGGCGTTATTCAAATAGAATCACCGAACTTGTCCTTAATGTATCTGAATATATCATTCTGATTGCGTCGGCCGACGACGAAGTGGGATGTATGGTAGCAAAAGCACTCATACCGAATCCCGAAAAAGATTGGGATTCAAATCATGGAGGAGCATCGTTATATGCAAAAGGCATTGTTACCAAGAAAGGAATTTGTAACCTCATAAAAATGTATCGCCCAGAAGCAGTACGAGAGCTCACCAAAACGAACTCGCTGTGTGTGCTGATACTCGCACACAATACAGCGCTTGTTCATCCGCTGTGAATCTCAAAGCGCCCCGTTTCCGCGGGGCGCTTTCTCTATATCATAATCATCGTTATTGTACTCTATTCTTTTTCCGTTCGTTTTCGGTTAAGTACTGTTTACGCAAACGCACTGCATCGGGAGTTACTTCCATAAACTCATCCGCACGCATAAATCCCATTGCCTTCTCAAGGGTCAGCTCAAGAGGTGGAGACAGTTTTATATTTTCATCTGATCCTGCTGCGCGCATATTGGTCAACTGCTTTCCTTTTGTTGGATTTACCATCATATCCTCTCCTTTAGAAGTATTTCCTATCACCATCCCTTCATATACTTCTGTCGTAGGGCCGATGTAAAGCACACCTCGCTCTTGTAAGTTGGCAAGTGCAAAGCCAAGTGCCTTACCGGATGCCATAGATATCATAGAGCCAAGTTCTGTCTTTTGTATGTCCCCTGCGTAGGGTCCAAAATGGCTGAAAATAGAAGTCATAATCCCCTCTCCTTTAGTATCTACAATAAACTCGTTGCGATACCCGAGCAGTCCGCGAGTCGGCACTTCAAAGTTTAGACGCACTTCGGCGTGTTCGTGTCCCATACTCACCATAATCCCCCTTCTTTTTCCAAGTTTTTCTATAACCGCCCCGCTAAACTCTTCTGGGACAAGAATACTTACATCTTCATACGGTTCAGTCTTTTTACCATCCTCCTCTTTGAAAATTACCTCCGGCTGCGATACGGCAAGCTCATATCCTTCGCGGCGCATATTTTCTATTAATACAGCAAGGTGTAGTTCTCCGCGCCCATATACTTTCATTTTTGATCCATCAAAGTCTACTTTCAGACCGACATTTACTTCAAGCTCTTTCTCTAATCGCTCGCGTATCTGTCGTCCGGTGACTTTGTCACCAGAGCGTCCAACAAACGGTGAATCATTTACAAACATAAAAAGTGCAATGGTCGGCTCATCTATTGCAATCGCAGGAAGTGCTCCACCCTCTTCATTTTCCAAAATGGTCTGCCCGATAAATATCTCGGAAATACCGGCAATCATCACAATATCTCCCGCTTCAGCTTCTTCCACTTCTTTCTTTTCCAGTCCTTCAAAAGTATAGAGCTTGGTTATTTTTCCGCTAAATTGCTTCCCTTCTGCGTCTTTTATATATACAGTCTGCTTATTCTTTACCACACCTTCATAAATACGCGCAATACCCATTCGTCCCAGAAAGTTGTCATACGCTAAGTTAAATACTTGGGCTGAAAGCGCATTGTGTTTTAAATTGTCTCCCGATGCTGGTGGTACCTTTTCAAGTATGACATCAAGAATGGGCTGTAAATCTCTTGCTTCATCATCCATCTCTCTTTTTGCCACACCGTCACGCCCGATGGCGTAGAGTGTTGTAAAGTCCAACTGTTCGTCAGTAGCACCAAGATCAAGAAACAGTTCATATACCGCCTCTTCTGCTTTGTCTACATCTGCTTGTGGTTTGTCTATTTTGTTTAAGATAACAATCGGCTTGAGTCCCAACTCCAATGACTTCTTTAAGACAAATTTTGTTTGTGGCATTGGACCTTCAGCCGCGTCTACTACAAGTAAAACCGAATCAATAGAGCGAAGTACGCGCTCCACCTCAGAACCAAAGTCGGCGTGTCCCGGTGTGTCCAATATGTTTATCTTGGTATCTTTGTAAAAGACACTTGTATTTTTAGAATAGATAGTGATGCCACGCTCTTTTTCCAAGTCGTTTGAGTCCATAGAAACTCCCTCTTTCACACCGCCTGTCTGCGCTAAAAGAGCATCGGTGAGTGTTGTCTTACCGTGGTCTACATGGGCTATAATTGCTATATTTCGTATTTCCATAAAAAAGTCCGCGTCTGCGGAAGGGTCTAAACAATACATCGCCCATGCCAATTAGTCAAATTATATCTATTCCTCTTAATCTGTGGAAAGCAGATACAAAATGCTTTGGTATACTAATTATCAATGAATAAAACTGTTTCAAAATTCGGTGATATTCCTATTGCGGTTACTAGCGTATATCCAGACACACAATCAAAAGCTGAAATAGTGCTTATACATATGTCATGGGGTGGTGCGTGGATATTTACTCTCTATCAAAAGTTTTTTGCATCGCACGGCATTACCACACATGCAGTAGATTTGCGCGGACACGGTAGAAGCGGTGGAAGTGTAGAAGGAGCTACTATGCAGGCATATGTACACGATGTTGCTGTTGCCGTGGAAGGGCTCGGTATTACAAATCCGATTGTGATAGGACACTCAATGGGAGGTCTTGTTGCACTTATGTATGCATCTCAATTCCCTACCACAGCGACTGTCGTTCTTGATGGAAGCCCATCTATAGAGGTACAACAAACCAGCACGGAGAAAACCTACCCGGCGAGTTATAAACCTACAGACGCAGGAATGCCGAAAAATCCACTTAAAGTTATGGAGGCATTAAAAGATATTTCGCTATGGCGTATGATTGCAATGAAAATGCGTCTGGGAGTAGAGTCGGGTGTCGCCCGCAGTGATCGCAAACACGGAATCTCTGTACCAAAGAGTTCAATACAATCACCATTGCTTTTTATCGGCGCGGAGAACGGCACATCCCTTCCCTTTGGTATCGGCATTGAAAAAACAAAGAAGCAGGCGGAATATTACGATGCAAAACTCATTGAAATTAAAGGCGCGTCACACCCAGGACTGCTTATAGGCGACCACTGGAAAGAAGTGTGTCAGCACATATTAAATTGGCTACAAACAAACGATATATAAAACCACTATGTTCTTTAAAAAATACGGACACCTGATACCAATGTTTGCGCTATTTGCGGGTTTCGTATTTGAATTATTTACACTAAGACGACCAGATACCCTTTTTGAAAATGCTACTATCAGTGGCTACTTATTGATTAGTGCCCTCACTATCCTATTACTCCAGTTTGGTTTTTCGACCAGCACGGAAAAGCGGAGAATTATTATGCTCACCATACTACAATTTTCTTTTGGGCACTTGGCAAGTTCTTTAATGATTTTATATGCGCACAGCGGAACACTCGCGGGAGGGCTCATTTTTATCGGTATACTTGCTGCACTCTTCTTTAGCAATGAATTATTGAAAAATCACTATGCAAGGAACACCTTCAGAATATCTATGTGGTATTTCTTACTCCTTACCTATATGACACTTGTTGTACCGATTTTCCTTAAAGAGGTGGGTATCTATCCATTTATTGTCAGTGTAATCGTTGCATTTACAATAACCGCAATCTTTGTACGATTTCTTGCTATACTCTCACCACGCGCCCAAGAGGAATATATACGACCGATACGCATTTCTATACTGATAATCACCGCACTCTTCTCACTCTTATACTTTACCAATAATATGCCGCCTGTACCGCTTGCATTGAAAGATATCGGCATATACCACGCCGTTCAGCGGCAAGGAGTCGAGTATATATTCACCTATGAAAAACCAAAATGGTATCAACTCTTGCGAAAGACAAGCAAAGAATATCACTTCAAGCATGGCGAATACGCATACTGCTTCACTGCTATTTTTGCTCCGAAACATCTGAAAACAAAAATATGGCACCGCTGGGAATACCTTAACGAGAAAACAAACAAATGGGAGACAAAAGCAAGAGTATCCTTTCCTATATATGGCGGTAGATCCAGTGGTTATCGCGGATATACACGCACCGCTCAACTACAAAATGGAAAATGGAGATGCAGTGTAGAAACGACAAAAGGGGCACTCCTTGGACGAACAGTATTCACAGCAGTTGAAATATCTAACACACAAAAACTCCCACAAGATAAACTCTAAATAAATGAACTTAGAAATCACATCTCTTTATTATCTATAGTGTGATGATCGAGAAGATTCTATTCCACTCGCTTCTCTTACCGCTTGTGCAGGAGTAATATCACCATTTAGCAGTCGCCTTTTAATGCCGATAATTAAGTCCGGTTCTTCATCAGTTGGGTTCATACGAAGGCGTTGCATCTAATTCAGTCATTGCTTGTGCAAGAGTGATGTTCGGAGTTTCGTCAGTCGTCTCCCGAGGAACTTGCTGCTCTTTTTGAATATATTTTGCTCAATATTCATATCATCAGTATAGGGTGTTCTATGAAAATACAAACCGGGTAATCCCCACTTGTGTACTTGAAGTACCTATTGTATAATATTAAGCAGAAAGGAGGTGTGCTATGGCTGATATACGAGCCCTCGCCGACCGCGCAGTCCAAATTTTTCGCTCAAGCAAAGCGACAAGCTGGAAATCAGCGGCGCGTCAAGCTGTACGCCGCAAAGGCATCACCTATAAGCCCGATGTTGAGCGCATCGCATCGGAAATTTGCCGCGAACTCCAAAAAAGGAGTGTGGCAAAACGGAGAGCAAACCGACGGCGTGGCATCCGCGAGTCGGATTACCGCCGACCGCAACAGCTGTCATTTCGTTTCTGAATAATGAGCCCCGACATCAAGTCGGGGCGCTTTTTTGTTTATAGACCTATACTGCGATATACTACATACAGAGAGAACAAAATAAAAGACAGGAGAAAACGATGTCAAACACCGACCTTGAACTCATGCTTCGTGGATACTCTCTTGCAACAGCGGAGATACTCTATCGTATGCCAGACCATCCGAATATCTTGCAGACATTTCTTTGGCAAGAGTATGATCTCTTTCCGAAGTTTCCGCGTTTGAAGAAATTTCTTGGATTCTGGGTGAAAAATATTGATGGGCCACTTCACAGTGTGCAGATAGCACACCAAAAGCTCATCAAACCGACAGAGTTTCGACATATCAATCACGAGTTTGTCATTCAATGACACACCGCCTGAAATCAAACTCGGCACCACAGACCGTGACGCCGAGTTTTACTATATATTTATAACCCAAACCGTATTACCACTGTATTTCTTGTTCTCCTCTTTTTTTAAGATACTCATTTGTCTGTGAAAAATGCTTACTCCCAAAGAAGCCACTGCGTGCTGAAAATGGTGATGGATGTGCTGAGGTCAAAACAAAATGCTTCCTCGTGTCTATATTTTTCCCTTTTTCTTTCGCATAATTACCCCATAACAAAAATACGACTCCTTCTTTTTCGCGAGATATACGCTCTATTATCGCATCGGTAAATTGCTCCCATCCCATGCCTTTGTGTGATGCAGGTTTATGTGCTTCAACAGTCAATACAGAATTCAGTAGCAAAACACCTTGGCTCGCCCACCTGCTCAGATCACCATCTGCACACACACTTTCTACTCCGGTATCATTCTTAATTTCAGTAAATATATTTTTCAGAGATGGTGGTAGCCCAACCCCTTTTTGTACTGAAAAGCATAGACCATTTGCTTGATGAGCATTGTGATACGGATCTTGTCCCAATATAACCACGCGAACCGTATCAAACGGGCACACATCAAGTGCTTTGAAAATATCCTTTGGAGGCGGGTATACCATTTTTTCTTTATATTGCCTGCGTACAAATTGACGCAATGTATTAAAATATGGTTTTGAAAATTCTTCACTTAAAATATTTTTCCACGACTTTTCCAATACAATATCATTCATACACTTACAGAATATCATTTTGAGCACCTATACAAAAACACACCAACAAATATAGTGTGGTGTGTTTTTGTTAGGCGCAGTTGTTTATTTTCGGAAACAATCCCTACATTTAAGATTACTGTCATCGCGTGGCTCAAACGGAAGAGAGTTTATAGCTCCACCACATTCACAACATTTCCAGTTACCTTCATGCATTTGACGATTTTCCCGTTGTTGTGATTGTTGTTTTTTGTGACAATCAAAACAGCGAAGACCATCGGCACGAGCAGGATCAGGTTCAAACGGAAGCTCTGTAATAGCAGCCCCACAACTTCCACATTTCCAGTCACCTGTATACATTTTTCTTTGTTCGTCCATGTATATATGTTTGCTTAATAAGTTTGTTCCCGACTCGACTCTTTAGATTCGAAAACTGCGCTTAGTATATCATTATATTTTGCGATATATCTTTTTATATACATTTGGGACATTTGCACCCAGTGGGTGTTATAAACTCATCTACATACTCCTCTCCATAATCAAATCCTAACTCTTCGCCTTTATCTATATCGCGATTAGCATAAAATCGTATTTCTCCATTGACGATTCGTGCTTCTACATTTGGCTCGCAAAAATGATTGATATATCGTGCGGTATTTTTCTCATCTTGTGCATCTATACTATGTGTATCGTCAATTTCAAAAATATACTTTGATTTTCTTTTGTTTGCTTCTGTGTCTGTTATATATTCTCCGGTATAGGTAATAATATACTCATCTTTTGCGATTTTTTGTGTAGCAAAAAGCCCATCTCCTGATACTTTTGATTGTTTTACCTTGTATTTTTTCATACAGCGAAAGTGTACTGTACTCAAATGCATTTTAAAAGCGGCACCCTATTTAAAGTATTTCCAAGTGCCATATTGCCTTTTTTTTGGTATCATTGCCGTATGAAAAACAAACTTTCAACAGAGAGCTATAAAGGCGTTCGTGATTTTTATCCAAGAGAACAATTTATTCATACCTATATGCTCAATACACTCTCTGGTGTATGTGAGAGTTTTGGATACGAGCAATACAACGCTTCCATATTGGAACCATCTGAACTCTACAAAAGCAAGACCAGTGATGAAATAGTAAACGACCAAACATACACCTTTACCGACCGAGGAAACCGTGAAGTAACCCTGCGCCCTGAGATGACTCCAACCGTTGCACGAATGGTCGCCAAAAAGTCGCGCGAACTCTCTTTTCCACTACGATGGTACTCCACGCCAAACTGTTTTCGCTATGAACGAACACAACGAGGCAGGTTGCGTGAGTTCTGGCAACTGAACGCAGATATTTTTGGAGTAGCAACCATAGATGCCGATGCAGAAATTATCGCACTCGCGCACGCACTCTTTCTTGCCTTTGGTGCAAATGAGTCTGACTTTGAAATTAGAGTAAACGACAGACGCGTATTTGAAACTATTTTTGACGAATTGTCTTTTGGAGATGAGGAGCGTAAAAAGATAATGCACCTTATGGACCGCAAGGCAAAAATAGACAACTTTGAGCAAGAGCTATCAAAAATAGCAGGCGATAAAACAGAGAAGCTATCGTCACTTCTTGCAAGTGCCGCAAGTAATCCTATGCTGGAGAATCTTGTAGAAAAGCTGGGTGCACAAGGCGTAAAAAATGTGATTATTGATACCAGCATTACGCGCGGATTTGATTACTACACCGGTATGGTATTTGAAATATTTGATACGGCAGAAGAAAATAATCGCTCTCTTGCCGGTGGTGGACGCTATGATTCTCTTATGGAACTCTTTGGCACAGATACGATTCCGACCGTTGGTTTTGCACTTGGAGATGTAACTATGGAAAACTTCTTAGAAACGCATAATCTTCTTCCGGAGTATTCTTCATCTACCGACCTTATGTTGTGCGTGCTGGATGAATCGCTCTCTGCGTATGCCACAAAAATAGCACAAAGTTTGCGTATTGAAGATGTAAATGTAGCGGTGAATTACTCATACAAAAAGCCGGGTGACCAAATAAAATCTGCTGACAAGAAAAACATTCCGTTTACCATATGCATCGGAGAAAAGGAAAAAGAAACCGGTGTACTGACGATTAAAAATCTCAAAACGGGAGAGGAGTCGTCTATGCCCGCAAACGAAATAGCAGACTTTATATTTGCACAAACAGAATAATTCTTGTTTTTATTATTAAAAGTGAATGTGCTACAATCTTCCAATGCGAAAGATTGTATTTGATATCGAAACGAGTAACCAATTCTCTGATGTGAACTCCAGCGACCCGGCAGCACTTGATATATCGGTTGTATGTCTACACGACTCAAAAGACAATAAATATCATTCATTCCTTCAAGAAGACTTTCCAAAACTGTGGAAGATATTGGAAGAAGCCGATGTGCTTATAGGATTTAACTCAGACCACTTTGATATACCACTGCTGAATAAATACTATCCGGGAGATTTAACCCATATTAAAAGTCTTGATTTACTTAAGGAAATCCATAAATCTCTCGGGAGACGCATTAAGTTGGACATAGTCGCTGAAGCAACACTCGGCGAAGGTAAAAGCTCAAACGGATTAAAGGCAATACAGTGGTGGCACGATGGCGAAGTACAAAAAGTCATTGACTACTGTATTCAAGATGTGAAAGTAACGAAAGAAATCTACGAATATGCACTCAAAAACGGCAAGGTAAAGTATAAAGACCTTGGAAAAACAAAAGAAATAGCATTGGATACATCAAAATGGGATGAAAAAGAATCCTCAGCGGTAACTCGCACCCTTGGTTTCTAAATAAGTAAAAGTATTGCAGCGGCAAGGACAACTCTATATATAACAAAAACAAGCAGCGTATTCTTTTTAAGAAATTCTAATAGAAAGTGGATCACCGCCATCGCCACAACAAACGCCACAAACGCTCCCACCCACATAGAAGGTGTAATATTCGCCACTCCCGCTTCAAGTATTTTTTTAGATCCGGCACCAAGCAAAATAGGTATCCCCAACAGAAAAGCAAATCGTGCAGCTTCAGCCCGAGTAAGACCTACGAGCATTCCACCGACAATAGACATACCAGAACGGCTCATCCCTGGCACAAGTGCAAGAGATTGAAACAGTCCCACAATAAGACCGTCTTTTAGAGTCATATTTTTATGTCCTTCTTCCGTATTATCTGATTGTGTTTGCTTGGCATACTTTTTATCGGCGACAAACATAATAATTGATCCTACAATTAATACTCCTGCTACCAAATGAGGACTGCGAAATAGCGTGCTCATACTATGCTCAAGTAAAAGCCCAAATATCACCGCCGGAATGGTAGCTACCACTATAGCAATCGCCATAGCTTCATATTTTTCAAGTGTCGTTTTGGTGTATATTTTCTTTACTGCGCGCGCAAGCGCTTTGGTGAGGCGCCATATATCTCGTCTAAAATAGAGCAAAATTGCTAATGTTGTTGCAAAATGCAATAGAGCATCAAAGGTAAGGTCTGCAGAGCCGAGCGATCCGATAATACTATGTGCAACGACTAAATGCCCCGACGATGACACCGGCAATAATTCCGTTAGTCCCTGTATAAGTCCGAGAATACTGTTTCCAATAAATGAGTTCATATATATTACAATTAAGTATGTACGATACTTTAAAAGTATAGCATATCATACAAACACTTTCGTATGATTACTTAATATATGCTATTATTTTGGAACATTAATTGTTAATTAAAAATACTATGTTTAATAAAGGAAATAATGCTATACCGCTTGCAATCATCGTTGCCGGTGTACTTATAGCAGGTTCATTATATTTTGCACTTTCTCAAAATGGAGGAACCGCTGCTCCGGCTGCGCATAATCAGCCAGACACCACTCCAACCACACCCATCAGCGGTGTTCAAAAAGGTGACCATATCATAGGGAACCCTGATGCAAAAGTGGTTATTGTTGAATTCTCAGATCCTGAGTGTCCATTCTGTAAAGAACACCACAAAACGCTCAACCAAGTGGTGAAAGAATATGCACCATCGGATGTGGCATGGGTATATAGAGACTTTCCGCTTCCGCAACTGCATCCGAAAGCACCGAAGGAGGCTGAAGCACTTGAATGTGCAGCAAAACTCGGGGGAAATGATGCATTTTGGAAATACACTAACCGCCTTTATGAAATAACACCTTCAAACAATGGACTTGATCTTGCAGAATTACCCAAGATTGCAAGGTATGCAGGTTTAGATGTTAAGAAATTCAATACATGTCTTAGCAGCGGCGAAATGGCAAAAGAAGTGAAAAAAGATACTGACGAGGCATGGGCATCAGGAGGTCGCGGTACACCGCACAATGTAATCTTGCACAACGGTGAGCAGACAGCCATCCCAGGAATGATGCGATTCTCTGATATGAAAGCACTGTTAGATAAAATGCTTGCGCAATAATATCTATCTAAAAACTCAATGGAAAAATAAAAAGCACCCGCCTACGGCGAGTGCTTTTTATTTCATTACATCGCGCAGTGCGCAGTATTCGCACTTCCCTTTTTTATGTTTATCACAGCGACTCTCCCAAAAATCCAATGCTAATACGGACTTTGTCATTTGTTCTATCTCTTTTATGACTCTATCTACATCTTGAGGTGTTACCTCAAACTTCTCTCGCACATATGAACCATTTTCTTTGGGTTGAATAAAGTCAATAACGCCTCGCTTCATTGTATATATGCCTTGCATATCTAACAGCAATTTGTAGAAAATAAGCTGCCTGAAATATTCTCCTGCCCCTTCCGCTTTTGTTTTACCGAGTATGTGGTTTCGGGATTTTACCGCCCCGGTTTTATAGTCAACAACAGTCACTCCATCTGTTTCTATATCTACTTTGTCTAACTTTCCTTGTATTTTCAGCTTTGAAAGTTCTTTGAGAGACAAATCTATTTCTGTTTCAATATGGTATTCATTTTTTATATTTTGTGACCACGAACCGCTATGTGCGTCATACCACCCCCCAAGATCAGTATATCCCTTCTCTAATATCTCATTATATAAAGACCCTGAAATTGCAGTGGCTGCGAGTGAATTATCAAATGAAGATAGTAAAAGGTCTTTATCCTCTTTCCCTGTCTTTGCATACATATCAAAAAATTCTTTTAGTGCTTCGTGTACTACATTTCCAAAGGTTAGGTGCTTATTTGGTATTTTTGGTATGCGGATGAGATTGCTATAAAAGAACTGCCACGGACACTTTAAAAAGTTATTGAGTGCGGTAACCGAGATACCCTGCTCTACAAACAACTCTTGCAGATATTCTTTATCATTTATCGATATGTGTTTTGTCTCTGGTAGTTTCTGCAAAAATGTCTCCTTCGGCACTTTTTCTTCAAATTCAGCAGTCTCTTTATGCTCTACTATCTCAGGATGCATCTCTCCTACAAACAAAGACGGAAGTCTATCCTTCCCACTTGGCGATACCTTGCTCCAACTAACTGATACACCAAGACGCGCACGAGTAATGGCAACATAAAAGAGTCTTCGCTCGTCTGCGTTGTCTTGCTCGTCATCTATTCCACTTATAGGAAGAGCAAAGAAATTACGAGATCGTGTATTACCCCAATGGGTATCCCATACGCCAACAATATAAACATAATCAAATTCAAGCCCTTTAGACTTATGCGCGGTCATCAAACGTACTCCTGACTTTTTAACCCCACTTCCCGATTTTATTATGCGTATATGGTGCTCATTCATCAAATCAAGATCGCGGATTAAATTGCTCATAGAGTACCCGCGATTTCCCATAGCAAGCTGTTCTATGTCGCGTGTTAGCCCTCCTAATTTTTCAAGCATCTCTACACTGCGTACTGAATTAAGTATAAAGGTCAGAAATCCTGAAGTGTCTATAATGTCGTTTATAACATCTACAACAGGCTCATTATTGCCCGCGGTTGCCCACTTTGAAAGTCTCCTCCCAAAAACATAAAGCTCTTTTGTATTTTGTACGCCCGCCTTTTTAAGCACTTCTTCACTGGCAAGACAGTCATACAGTTTAATACGCTTTCTACGGCTATATTTAAGTAATTTATATATATCAAGCGGGTCAAACGCTAAAAAACCCGAATGTAATGCGCGAGCAAGTATACCTTCTTCTCCGTATTCTGAAGTGGCGCGAAGCAGATTGATCAGTTGCATAATTATCGGGTCATCAAGAACATTGTTATTTGACTCTATGGTATACGGTACTCTCATTCGCTCAAAGGCTCGTGCAATATACGCCGCATCTGCATTGGTACGGTACAATACCGCTATCTCATTTGGTTCAACACCTTCGTTTATTTTCTTTTCTGCTTCTTGTGCCACCCATAGAGCTTCAAGATCATCACTTGTAAACTCTCTTGTTTCCACGAGGTCGTTTTGTATATTTGCTCCACTGGTAAGAGCAGTGCGCTTTATGTCTTCCCCTGAAGAAGTGATGACACTATGGGCAGTATCCAATATCTTTTGTCCCGATCTATACGAATGTACCAAGTCTATCACTTCCGCTTTTTTATATTTGTTTTTAAAATAGAGAAAGTTTTCAAGTGAAGCTCCTTGAAACCTATAAATTGCCTGCTTTTCATCACCTACTATAAACAAATTAGGATTTTCATAAAAATTTACAAGGAGTTCAAGTAGTGTGTTTTGTGCGGTGTTTGCATCTTGATGCTCGTCTGCGAGCACATACTGATATTCCTCTTGTAATTTTTGTAGTGTTTCTTCGCTCTCTTGCAATCTTTTAACCACTTCGCTTATCATATCGTTATAGTCATATAGCTTTTTTTCTCGCATCTTTTCTTCGTACACTTCATACACCTCAATAAGTTCTTTGTTTTTCTCAATTCGCTTTAGTGTCTTTTGGTACTTTGTCTTCATTTTCCCCTTGTATTTACCCTTTTCGTTGTATAAATCTTCTGTTGCAAAAAATTCCTCTTCACTTTTTTGAACAAGTGTCTTGAACTCTTCAGGATTAATGTATTCACTCTTGAGATCAGATATACCATTTAAAATAGCTTGCGTGTGTGCAAAGTTGTCATAAAAAGGTCGCAAGATGTTTAAGTGCTCTCTCTCGTCAAGTATGTTCCGCATAAGAAGCACCCTGTCTATGTCGGTAATCGCTTCCGAACTTATCAAACGGGGAAAATCTTCAGGAAATCGCTGAATGGTATTGTTACAAAATCCATGAAAAGTATAGATGCCGACACGGTAGCCGTCAGGGCCAATCATTGAAACAAGACGCTTGCGCATCGCCATAACCCCTGCCTCAGTAAAAGTAAGTGCGAGAATAGATGATGGATCGGTGTCGGTATTTTTAAGAATGTTTGCAATACGCAGTGTGAGTATCTGTGTCTTTCCGGTTCCAGGTCCCGCTATGACCATTACCGGACCTTCAATGGTGTCCACTGCTTTTTTCTGCTGCGGATTAAGCATCGCATAATTCTTGTTAAACTCTGGTGTCGTTCTCGCCATAAACTTTAGTATACACCATCTTTACTATATGGTACTTTAGATATAGAAACAAAAAGGAGAAACGAATGCCAACACAGAAAGAAATCTTACTGTCAGCACTCCGGAATACAGGAGCAATTGCTACACAGTACCAGCGACTTAAGTTAGGCGAAAGTGCTACAGCAGTGCCCTACCCGACACACCTCACTCAGTTTGGAGCAAAGAATCAGAAGATCAGCCATGTTCGACATATGTGCATTCACGCAGAGGAATTTGTTGAAAACGGAGATGTTGAAAAAGCACAGCGATGGCTCTGCTTTGCACAAGGGGTATTGTGGGAAATCGGAGCGGCATCAATCGACGAGTTCCGAAAGATAAACGCACGGTTGTAATCATCAAAATCACACTGTGATGCACTGTCCATCAAAGCAATGTATACTGTATTGTATGTGTTGGTGTGAGAAGAAACGACACATACCCTCCGAAGGACTTACCTCGTCCTGATTAACTTGACCCGATGAAAAAATCGGGTCTTTTTTTAGAAAAAGCGCTCTATAGCATTAGTATGATATATCATACTAAAACACATTGTAGTTAGTATTGTAATTTATATATCGATTAATCGATATATTTTTATAAAACAGATTAACTACTTCCAAATTATTTACAAGGGCCGATTATTTCCAAGGACCGCCCTTGGAAACAGATTAAT
Source organism: Candidatus Kaiserbacteria bacterium (assembly GCA_027082835.1). Classification (GTDB taxonomy): domain Bacteria; phylum Patescibacteriota; class Minisyncoccia; order Phycocordibacterales; family UBA2100; genus UBA2100. The sequence goes on along the minus strand of JALWTP010000020.1, from coordinate 3,539 downwards.
TATTTCCAAGGGCGGTCCTTGGAAATTTGTGGAGAAGATAGGAATTGTATGTACAGGACCGGAGGGGTGTTATACATAAATTGCATATTTTATTTTCTATGGTACAGTAGCAAAGCTCTGAGCCTGTACAGAGCACTGCTCGAAGGTCATTGCCTATGGCCTTCCCTGCCTCAAGGGGGTCCTCCCCCTACCTGACGCCTTCTTCGGAAGGCGTCTTTTTTTATCTATAATATTTGCCTATATCCTAATGTTGTGTTACATTCTAAATAGATGTACATTAAATAGAGATTCGATATTTCTAATGCATCTTTAATAAAAACTTTAACGGAAGGAGGTTACCAACTAATGTGTAATCACTTTAATTCAAGAGAGAATAATTCGGAAAAGCTCCAGAAACGCATCGATAAAAAGGATCAAAATAATGATCTGAGTCATAACGACGAATTGCGTTGTTATATTGATTCTAAGGGCATTGTTCACTCAAAGCGCACAGAATGCGTCGAAGCAAACAAGGGCTATCTCGAATAATTTATTTCTCAAGGGTACATTTTTACACCCGCGCAAGCCGGACATTTACTGTCCGGCTTTTGTTATATGTTTGAATTAAATAAAAATGCAATCTATTCCCCTACTACCGCTTGTGCAACAGCATCAGCCACTCCTTCATCAAATACCCCTGGAATTATTTTTTCTGCGGTTGGATTTTTTACTAATGCTGCTAATGCCTCTGCAGCTCTAATTTTCATTGCATCGGTAATTTGAGATATATTTTTTTGTAGTGCCCCTTTAAATATGCCGGGAAATACCAATACATTATTTATTTGATTGGGTAGATCTGAGCGACCGGTCGCCACTATTTTTGCACCGGCTTCTATTGCGTCTTCAGGCTCAATTTCTGAAACTGGATTTGCTAAGGTAAAGATAATCGGATCAGGATTCATAGTGCGAACCATCTCCTTAGTTAAAATATGTGGAGCTGAAACTCCTATAAACACATCCTTTCCTACAACGGCATCACTCAAACTTCCGCATACTTCGGAAATTGCACAACATTCAAGTATTTTCTCTTGTGCCACATTTAAGTCAGTACGACAATTTGAGACAATTCCATTGCTGTCTACAATAAGCACACGAGGGAATCCAGCTTTTTGTAATAAAGATACAATAGCAATTCCTGCAGCTCCAGACCCCGTTACCACTATCTTTATATCCTCCTTTTTCTTTCCAGTAACCTTGAGTACATTGAGTAGTCCGGCAAGTACCACGATTGCGGTACCATGCTGATCATCATGAAATACTGGTATTGATAGCGAAGCGCGTAAACGAGATTCTATCTCAAAACATCGTGGTGCTGATATGTCTTCTAAGTTAATTCCACCAAAAGTGGGTGCTATACGTTGTACCGTTTTTACAATCTCATCAACATCTCGTGTGTTAAGTGCAATAGGGAATGCATTTACACCGGCAAATTGTTTAAAAAGTGCACATTTACCTTCCATGACTGGCAAAGCTGCCTCAGGTCCTATGTTTCCGAGTCCAAGCACTGCTGATCCATCAGTTACAACCGCAATTGTATTTTTAGCAGTGGTCATTTCTTTAGCACGAGTATGATCTTCAGCAATAGCCTCAGAAACAGCGGCTATTCCGGGAGTATACGCAACTGACAATTCATCGGGGTTGGTAATAGGAAGTGTGCTTTCTATTTTCAAAGCCCCCTTTTTTTCTGTATGATCTTTAATTGATTTTTCTCTATAATCCATAGGGATATAAGTATACTACTAATATTAAATACCCAAAGAATACATTGCGTATAAGAATTGCATTCCTTTTAGTAATTTTTAAGTTGTGCAGCGCGTTCGTGGAAGCGAATTTTCTCCAGTGCTTTTGCTTCAATTTGTCGTATACGCTCTCGAGTAACTCCAAACATTTTCCCTACTTCCTCAAGCGTATGACAAATGCCTTCATCATTGAGTCCGTTGCGCATTTCTAATATCTTTCGCTCTTTATCTGAAAGCTCATCAAGTACCGCATGTATGTGCTCACTCAATATTCTCCTACTTGCAGCTTTATCTGGAGATTCCATTTTTTCATCTTCTATAAAGTGTCCAAGCGTTGATCCCTCATCACCTTCATCTCCCACCGGAGACTCAAGACTCACCGTAGTTTGGCTTATTTTTTGTATGTGATGTATTTTATCTACATCAACTCCCATCTCCACGGCCACTTCCTCAGGCATTGGGTCTCTTCCCAAGTGTTGTGATAATTCTCGCACCTTTTGTTTGTACTTTGCAATCGTTTCTACCATATGCACCGGTATACGGATAGTTCTTGATTGATCGGCAAGCGCACGGGTAATGGCCTGCCGTATCCACCAAGTAGCATAAGTTGAGAACTTATATCCCTTTGTGTAATCAAATTTATCAACCGCCTTAAACAATCCAAGGTTTCCTTCTTGTATAAGATCAAGAAGTGTGAGGTCGCTGGAGCGTCCTACATATTTCTTTGCTATTGAAACGACGAGTCGTAAGTTTGAACGAGCAAGAATTCCTCGTGCTTCGTCATCTCCGGCCTCTATTCGTTTAGCAAGCTCTTTTTCTTTATCTCCATCAATCAATGGATACTGCCCAATTTCTCTTAGATACATCTGCACCGAATCTTTTGAAGATTCAGACGAAGAACTGAATCGTCTGTTGTCCAATATTTCAGGCTGTGTATCTTCAAGCATGCCACCACCTTCCAAAACATCAATACCGGCTGTAGAAAAACGCTCATACATCTCTTCCAAAAATACAATATCTTGTTCTATTGTTGGGAACTCCTTCAATATCTCATCGTAAGTCACATATCCTCTTTCATGCCCTATTTTAAGCAGGTGTTCCGCTTGTTTTTCTTTCTTTGAAGCACTCTTTTTTAACGGAACTCTTTGCAATGGCGCTCGCTTTTTTACATCCTTTTTAACTTCTTTTTTTGTTGTTTTTTTAGTTGTTGTTTTAGTTGTTTTTTTCACCACCTTTTTTACAGCTGTTTTTTTAGATACCGACTTCTTGGTCGCCACCTTTTTTGCTGTTTTCTTTGAAGCACGCGTGCTTTTTTTGACTGTTTTCTTATTAGCCATATGTATAAGGATAGTATCTTTTTTATTAAAATTTACAAGTTTTTACGGGTTATTATTCTAATTGCATTTCTAATTCCACCTTTCTCTCAACCAATTCTTTATATTTCTTTTCGTTTTCTTTTATTGCACTTTCGTTTCCCTCACTCTCTGCTCTGCGCAGGGCGATGCCAATTTCTTCTATGCGTTTTGCTATTGTCTTTCTGTCTATTCTTGTCAAAAGCTCACCTATCGCTTTTTGTATGCCTTCAACATCGCTGTAAAGCGTCTCAAAAGTAAATGCTGCTTTGGTATTATCTTTTAATCTCTCTTGAAGTGCCTTAAATCCGATTGGTGTGAGCACTTCTTCTATTTGTTTTTGTAATAATGTGACATCAACAAATGGTTTCTTCAAGGTCTTTTGCCAGAGCCACATCAGTACCAATTC
>JALWTP010000019.1 GCA_027082835.1 Candidatus Kaiserbacteria bacterium | reverse complement strand
CTCCAACATGGCTCCGCCTCGGACAGCTAAAAAACGAACAGCAGTGCTCGTTTTTCTTAACGCTCGTCACCACCAGTCACTAAGTATAATTGTTCGCTTCGCTCCAATTCTACTAAGTGCTTTTGGTCTGGACTCGGCTTCCTCGTTCATACTTCACTCGGATATGCCTGCGCCTCGGACAAGCGCCGCATGCAAAGCAGTTTGCATGCTAACAAAATACCACTCTTTCAGAGTGGTATTTTGTTACACTTGTCCGCCCAGTAGGATTCGAACCTACGACACAAGGATTAAAAGTCCTCTGCTCTACCAGGCTGAGCTATGGGCGGATATGTACCGCAGAGAATACGCTATATAGACGAATTTGTCCATATCTATCGTGTGTGTATTCTATTTTCTTCGTATAACTGCGTCTTTTGTCACTGTATTTCCAAGTTTGGTCTTGCAGGTCAGTGTATACACGGCTGTAGTACTGGTAGAGACATTGCCAAATGGTTCGGTGATTACCACTCCTTCGGTATGCGCATAATCAAACCCGCGAGGACCCGTTACTCGACAACTCTCGGTGAGCAAGCTTGCCCACGAAATACGCGCTCGTTCGTTTACCGCAACCTCCTTTGGATACGCAATAATATCGTATTGTGCATCGCCCACGCGAACCGAACACATATTTGCTCCTATCTCCTTTCCATTTTTCAAACACTTTACTCTATATCCTGTATTTGCTTGTGGTTGCACCACCATAGTTCCTATTAATGCACCTTTTGTATCAAATCCTATTCCCTTACTACTATCGGCACCTCCTGAACACTCCCACGATATTTTCGCACTGTCTCCCCCGCGAATTATAGGAGGTGTACATGATACCCTTGGTGGATACGCACCAGACGGCCCGTCCACTACGCCATCTACTACAATGGTGGTACTACATTGCTTTTCCCCCGATTTGTTTTTCGCAGTAAGTGTGTATGTAGTGGTTACTTCAGGGGTTAGATATTTTTCTCCGTCTGCAGAAACACCAGCACCTATACCGTCAATGTTTACCGTATTAGCATCTACTGTTTTCCATCGCACCAGAATCTTTTCACCTGATTTTATATCATTTTTACTTGCTGCAATTGCACACTGAGGTATATTCGCAACTGCTTTTTTCCTACAAGATGGTGAGCCATCTGCATTTTGTCCGCCACTACGCTCGTATCCTGCAGGACAACTTTTACTACCACCTTTAAGAACCTTTCCGAATATAGATCCAAACATTTTTCCAAGAGTATACGGTACACTGCTGTTTTGGAACCAACTCACTAATGAGTTATTTGATTGGACAGGTGCCTGATAGTTAGTTTCATAATGTGATGAAGGCACAGAAACCGATGGGAGTATTGATAGCTTGATTTTATGAAGTACATCCGCTTTGCGTTTACAAACAAGCCCTCCGAAACCAGATGCTCGTGTAAAGCATACCGATGCTCCTTTCCACTCACAAGCGGCCACATCATTCATTGTTGCATGCTGAGATGTTTGTTTTTTACTATCATCCTGTGCCGTATTTCCATTTATAGCACCCATTACTCCTAATACATCTTTGTACTCTTTAATACACGCACTTGGTGGGGTCATACCAATTGAATAAAATGCGACAGGTTTTTCTGAAAGTAATGCAAAATACTTTCCTGAAGGCTTTTTATTAACCACCGCCTTCTCTCCCAGACACATACCATTATTCACTGCGGTGCGTAATTGTGGATATATTTTTGCCATTGCATCTGCGGTTTTTACATTTGGGTAATGCGCCGCCATACAACTTGCCAATTTGGCCACTAAAATATGTGCCTTGTCTCTTTGTGTACCATAACATTCTCGTACTGTTGTTTTGCCTGTGGTATTTATGGTGACATATGTGGTAGAACAGCGGTTATTTTGTACCGTGTATCTTTTATATGCACTTAAGTCAGGTGGTGATGGTAAATCTTTTGGTGTGCTTGATGCATTGAGATAATTATATTGACTAATTGGACCCAATCCATACTCTGTTGATATATCTGTGCTTGTACTGCTGTGGTACGCGCTTAAGTCTGGTTGGGATGGTGGATCTACAGCTTTATTGTGGTGAGAATATACGCTACCATGTCTGTCTTCAAATCCCTGTGTTCCCGTGTTTGCTACAGAATGCCTAGCGTATGTCCCATTATGATTAAACTCAAAGTTGGAAAAAGCATCAGGGTGGTTATTTATTTCGTTATTAAATTGTTTATTTATGATCTCTTTTGCTTGAAGTACCGGAGGATCATTTGCTTGCATTTCTTGTCTTCCCACCACTTCGTATCCGTTATCACCGTATGTTTCAATTCTATACGAATGAGAATCAGAATTATAAATTAAATCATAATCTTTCCCGTTTTGTACATAACTATATGAAGCATATCCATCTGATGAGACACCACTTTTAGAATACCCATTGAGATCAGGGGCTGGTTTGGGATAATGAATGGTGTATGTGTTTTGCTCGTAGGTTGTTTTTAAAGTATCCGATTTCATTTTAGTGGGTTTACAACCATTACCGGTGTGACACATCACCCAATCCCTAATTCCATTAACAAATGACACTCCCCCACCCCCTGATTGCGATGAGAACAATCCAGACATATTTAATTCTGCTGTCTGAGTATCCGCAGCAATACCATTATTTGCCTCATGAGTATCTGAGAACAATCCGGCGGACGCCCCTATGGTCAATGCAAAAAATACAAACAACGCCACGTTGCGTATGTCGCGTGCAATTCTCTCCATTTTTTTTGATGTATTTACTGGTGTATTATTCATAAACTGTTGTTGATATCCTTAATAGTAGCAATAAAAAATAAAGTTCGTTGTAAGTTACACACATCTACCGTGCAAGATATTCTCCAAGTCTAATAAAAGTTCTTGGTGCTCCCCCGATAATCAAGGGTGATACTCCTTGTATAAGTCCAAAGTATGCTCCATAGCGAGCGCCGTTTGTTGCCACATTAAGCGTTGTTCGCGCAATTGCTTTGGTTATATCTGAATTAGATCTCGTATCTACTTGTTTTGCTTCTCCACGAACAAATACTCCGCTATCATTATATGTATTGGGTGTATATGTTTGTGTATCTATCGGCGTATGAAATGCATAAAATACATCACGCGATCCTCCTCTGTTTATTTTAGTAAATCCAACCGTATTTTTTACCTGATTAACCCAGTAAAACGTATGTGATGATTGTCCTTTAGTACTGCTGTCCGCAGAGGATGGATTTCTTATATCATTACTCATAGAAGTAAGATCGTTATGTGTAGATGCTATATGTGTCTTTGTGGTAGTGTTGCCACATTTACCAAACAACTTTCCTAACAACCCAAGACCATCACATTTTTTTATTGGATTTGCATCTCTATTTAATGGCAATACTGTCTGGTCTGAGCTTGTAGCATCCGCAGGCACATACGATGAAGTGTTCGTAGGAAAATCTGTTACTGTATTGATATCCGTATAGGAGCTCGTACCTGTATCGGTAATAGAAGGATTAAATAATGGGCCAAGTATTGAGTCAGTGGGTGAAGTAAAAGTATTGTCGTTGATGCTAAATGGTTTGGTATATCCTGCCGATTGTCCTCCACTCCCTATAAAAGGGTTAGGCACTCCTCCTATAGGTGCAAATAATCCTTTTGGGGGTGTGTATTGCATTGGTGCTCCATATATATTGGTTTCTTCATAGCTTGTCGCAATACTGCTGGGGGTACAATTTCCTCCTGCAAAATCATACAAAACTTTTTTACCTGTTGTATCGGTGAGTTTTTTTATACTGTCTGCACCATAATTGTCAGACCAAATGTCTCGGCGCCCTTCGCGAACATCAATGTGTACAGCTCCGCTTGAATACAAACCTGCCCCTCCTTGGCACTTATTTACTCTGCGCAATCCGCAAATGGCAAGTGTGAGAAACTCAGCCTCCCTCCCCTTGGGGACCGAAAGGTCAATAGCTTTGTTGACCAAGTGTTGACTATGAGGAGCTCCCCCATTGGGGGTACACCCGCGCGCTTTTTGCTGGGCCGCGAATGCATCAGCCGGACGACCGTATCTATCTTTCCTATATCGACACCCACTATTGAAATGACACAATCCTATTCCTCCCAACGCCTGGCATGCATTAAGAACTACATCGGATACTTTTTCGTTTGCTCCTAGTATGGTTTGTCCATACCGCTTCCAGTTATGATCTATAGTGGCACACGAGTTTCCAGCTCCAGAAGTAAGAGACTCAATGGTTGGGATAACACTTTGTGTTGTTGTAGATTCGGCCGCATATACGAACTGTGCAAATATAAAGGACAAAAGAATAATTAGTGCGAAACTGCTCGCAAATACTAATTGGTATTTTTTGTTATTTCTAATGTTATCCATTATTTAATTTATTTTTTGCCTAAAACGTGTCCTATATACTCAATTATATTCATCCACCATGATTTTTTCTTTTCTTTTTGTATAGGCTCTACATTTATAGTATTTCTGTTTCCGATATTTGAACTACCGTAGTCACGAAGCCCATTTGTATTACTTGCTTTTTCTTGACGTAGTGCCTCACGAGCGCGTGCTTCAGCTGCAGCTTTCTCTAAATCATTTAAAGCTATTGTGCGAGTGTCTTTAATACCATCAGTATGTGAATACAATGACGCCTTATTGTAATCTCTTTGCAATTCATTTTTACCGGGTATCACCGCGACCTTTGCAACTCGCGACTTTTTTACCAGCGGGGCATAGAGCTTTTGAGTGATTGTTGGAGGTTTTTGATCTTTTGTGGTTATTATGACGGCAGGTTGTGATGTATATTTCAAATCGACTCCGGCAGATCCGGTATCACCCGGATTAAAAGTGAGGTCAGTTCCATTAGAACCATAATCAGTTGATGTACCCAAATCGTTAAAAGTAATATCCCCCAGTGTTGAGGTGCCGGTGCCGTAGTCAGACGGATAATCAGACGGATAATCGGCGGAACTTCCGCCCCCCATTAAACCTCCAAGAAACTGTGATGCAACTGAATTAAGTGCCCCACTTAAAAATGAATTCAGCACCGACTGAGATGAAGTAAATCCTGTTGCACGACATTGTCCTGCCATACATACACCGATTATTACCTGTCCATTTGGCAGTCCCGTGACATGACATGCAGTGCCGTCCTTTCCGTGGTGCCATAGTGTGTTTGGTCCAGGTGGCATACAGTTTGTGGCTTTATAAATATGTGTTCCGGAAGGGATGGGTGATGATGGTATATTTGCTTTTGTAAAATCTTTGGTTATGTTTGTTATGTTTTTGGCGTTTGTTACGTTTGTTGCACTTTTTGTAACTGACATATTTATATTCGTGAGTTCTGCGGGAACTGTCGGTATAGCGGGAATGTTGGTAAGTGATCCTGTCCCAAAGTCAGAAAAGGAACCGCTCGTTGCTGGTGGTAAACTGGCTATATGTGCACTCGTCGCATACACAAAATGAGTAGATACTATAAATAAAGTAATTATGCTTGTGCATATTGCAAATGTCGAAATTGTTATATTTTTAAGTGTAATTGTATTGCTTATATTCATATACTGATTTTATTTATAATGCTATTTCTTTTGTGTAGGTGTGTTGCATACCTGTTATTGTATCGCATTGTAGTGAAAATGTGGTAGGTATACTGTTTAATGTGTATGACGCTTCTCCCGCAGTGCCACTTCTTTTAAATCCAGCATCGGTATCTGAGGTGAGAGTACAATTTTGAGCGTTTTTAGCATTCCATATTACAGAAACCGTATCCCCCACAGATGGATTGTTTGGTGCAATATGAATATCTGCGGTATTTGGAGCTACCTGCACCATACAGCTCGCTACTGATTTTGGTTTTGCGCTTTGAGCGCCATAACACTCAACCCCATACACTGATGTAGCTGATGGCTTCAGACGCACTGTTCCGCTCACTGCACCTCCTGTCTCGAAATTAGTACTTTTTGTATATGATGAATTATCAGTGCACGCCCACTCAACAATGACCTCCTCCTTGCCGTCAACTATACCTGGAAGACAAACCATGTCCGGGGTGCTGGACAATGACGAAGCAGTGCTACCTTTTGGTGTTTGTAGTGTGGTTACCCCAAGGAAATTATCTAAAGATCCTAAAACAGTTGCGGTCATACTTGCCCCTTTGGTATGCATTAAAAAACTGAGTGTATCTATGTTTTCATATAGAGCCACGCCAAAAACAATGATCAATAGCAACATCAATGCCTTGAGTTGTGTATATATTGAATGCATAACAGTAGCTTAATAATACCACCCTCTAGCGTCTTTCTTTTTTTTGTACACACCTACCGTTTTATAGATAGTATAAATCGCTCAAGCACATCACCAAGATCGTTACCGGACTTGCGCGCTACTATAGGAAGCAGTGCACATTCTGTCATTTTTTCTCGTAATTCCTGCTCGCTCCAATATGTATTTGCGAAAGTGCGTGATTTTTTAAATGGAAATTCTTTCATTCCGGCTGATTCTGCATTTTTTTGCGTTGAAGCGAGGACCATACTCTTAAACAGCCAGAAAAGTGTGCCGTGAACATTCTCCATACTTGCCCCACTTCGTCGCGCTTCTTCAAATAAAAGCCATGTATTTTTAATTTGTTTTCCTCCCAACGCATCAGTGAGTGCAAACATATTAAAACTTTCTTTTTGTGCTGTTTTTGTTTCATTGAATACCGTTATTTTGTCTGCGTATTTTTCTAATTTTTTTATTATGGGCGACTTGAGTTCACCATCTAATAAAAAGAATGGGTGTGGCGCGGAAGCTATGGCTTTTATGTGTTTCAACACCTTTTCCTCTCCTTCTTTTGAGGCAAACAGGGAGTCTAAAAATACAATGTACTCACTTTTGAAAAGTGCGAGTGATTGTGTTAGTTCTTCAAAGTTAAACTCTTCTGCGTTTTGCGGAGTAATTCTGAAATATATAGCATCAGAATTCTTTGATAGAAGTGAATCTATTGTAGTACGCACTTTTGTCCGCGCTTTTTCTTTATTTGTCCCATAATATACATACAACATACTCGTATATATTAATTGCGTGATTTCATTTCACCCCAATTCTTCCCCACTGCCACATCAACAACAAGCGGAACACCAAACATTTTTTCACTTGGCACACCTGTCTCCATTTTATTCTTTAGGATGGGTATTATTTCTTCTACCAATGTGTCTTTCACTTCAAATATAAGTTCATCGTGAATCTGGCTCACCATACGAACCTCTTTTTGGATTTTCTTTTCTTTTATATATGCATCTATTGCGACCATTGCTTTTTTTATTATATCCGCACTCGTACCTTGCACGGGCGCGTTTATTGCCATTCTCTCAGCGGCAGCGCGCACCTGAGGCAGAGATGAATCCAACCCTTCAAAATAGCGCCTCCTACCAAACACCGTAGTGGTGTATCCTCGCTTATGTGCAATAGCTTTGGTGTCATCTATCCACTGCGCCAATCCTTTATAAGAATCAAAATAGGCATCATAAAATGCACGAGCTTCTTTCTGGGTCGTTTCGCCTCCAAGATTTGCTTTGAGTGCATTTACTCCCATTCCATACAATATTCCAAAATTTATAACCTTTGCCTTGCGACGCATCTCTTTAGTAACTGCATCAGCACTTACTCCAAATACTTCTGATGCAACCGATGTGTGTATATCCCCACCTTCTTTAAATACTTTTATAAGTTTTTCATCTTGTGATAGTACAGAGGCAATGCGAAGCTCCACTTGCGAATAGTCCATTGAGATAAGTGAGTATCCTTTTTCTGCTACAAAAGCATTTCGTATCAATTTCCCTAATTCTGTTTTTATGGGTATGTTTTGCAGATTCGGATTTTGGCTCGCCATTCTTCCTGTGGTGGTACCTGCCTGCAAAAACTCTGCATGCAGACGCCCATCTGACGCAACTAATTTTGGCAGTGCGTCTATATAAGTAGACAATAGTTTTTTTAGTTCTCGGTATTGTAATATATAAGGAATTATCTCGTGTTCGTCTTGTAATTTTTCCAGTTCAGACTCTTTTGTGCTTCGCTGCCCTGTCGTGGTCCTTTTTTGATTTCTTGGTATGAGTCCCAATGTATCAAAAAGCACCTCCCCTAATTGTTTCGGTGAGTTTATATTAAATTCAACTCCCGCCAGTGTGTATATTTTCTTCTCAAGTGCATCTAAGACTTTGTGATACTTTTTTGAAAGTTTTTTGAGGTATTCAATATCAAGTGCAATGCCGTCTGTATTCATTTGCTCTATAACAGCAATGAGTGGTTCTTCAATTTCAAGAAAGATGGTATCAAGTCCTTTTTCTTTTAATTCCTCTGAAAGCATTTCACGTATCTCTTGAAATGATTTTCCTTTCCCGTATCGCAACACATCTTCTTGTGTGGGAGAGGTGATGTCCGAATGCAAGAGCCATAGTGCTATTTCTGCTCGTTTGAGTACTTCGGGATCTATTTTCTCACTCTTTTTTTCTTGTTGTGGCTCGGTTTGTATACCAAGCGCTGTCTTGAGTCTCTGTGTGAGTGTGCGAAACTCCAATTCATCAAATAATGCAAATACTGATTCTATATTTACTGCCTCTTTCCAGGTTTTATTTTCTACTTTGTATTTTATTGGGGCATCGGTGCGGATAGTCGCGAGCATCTTAGAGAAAAAAGCTTCCTCTTTTCCCTCTCTTAGTAATGTCTGTATTCTTTTGGTAAATCCATATTCGGTGAAGTCTTTTTTCTTATCCTCCACCGCTTTGTATATATCTTCTACGGTTCCAAATGTGGTAATAAGTTGCGTTGCGGTTTTTTCTCCTATACCACGAATACCGGGTATATTATCGGAGGGGTCACCACGAAGCCCTTTGTAATCCACTAACAGTTTTGGTGCAAACCCAAAACGCTCCACCACCGCCTTTTCATCGTAGAGTATAGTATCTTGTATTCCTTTTTTAAGAGTATAGACATACACATCTTCTCCTTTTACCAATTGCATCGTATCCATATCACCTGAGGCAATAACCACCTCATACTTTTTGGTATCTACCTGCTCCACAATCGTTCCCAGTATGTCGTCTGCCTCAAATCCTGAAGCTTCATATATGGGTATGGAAAATGCCTCAAACACTTCCCGACTTTTTTGTAGTTGTGTTTTTAATTCGGGTTCTGTTTCTTTTCTGCCATCTTTATATTCTTTAAAAACCTCGTGGCGAAATGTGGGCTCCGGCAAGTCGTAACATGCAACTACATAGTCGGGCTTAAGATCTTGAATTATCTTAATAAGCATTGTAGAGAGTCCAAACAATGCTCCTGTCGGCTCGCCTTTGCTTGAAGAAAAATCAGGTAGTGCGTGGTATGCGCGATGAATAATCGCATGAGCATCCAGCAAAACTATTTTTTGTTTCTGTTTTTTCGCCATTGTCCTACATAGTACCGCGAAATATGCTTTTCTGCGATTTTATTCGTCATTTTCTTTTTGTAATTCAAACGAAATCTGACGCGTGGCGTCGTCTATGTATTCAAAATAGAGGTGGTGCGCTTCAGTAAGTACATCTGCCACATTCTCCGGCCACTCTATACAGATAATGTTTGAGGGGTCTTTAACAAGCTCTTCCCAATCCAATACTTGTAATTGCTCTGCGCTTTGCAATCTATATGCATCTATATGCACCAACTGTTTCCAAGGAAAGATAGTATCGTGTATGGAGTAGCGTTTTTGTATAAGAAATGTTGGACTGATTACCGTCTCGTCCACTCCAAGCTGTCGCGCCAATTCTTGCACGAAAGTAGTCTTCCCTGCACCCAAGTCCCCGTGCAATGCCAAAATTGTCGCGGTGTTCGCCTCTGGAAGTGTTTCAATCACCTTATGTACCCGCTCGGGTAGTTTTTTTTCTGTATAGTGATGCGTTATTGACTGTCTTTCTTTGTCTGTTTCCATTATGTAGTGAGTATACCCAAACTTCGCAGTATTAAAAGATAGAAGTCGCCGCGAACACTGTCCGCGGCGACTTTCTGCGTTGATCAATTCGTTAAGAGATACACTCCCCCAACGATGGCCGCCAGCGTAATGACGCCGGAGGCCAGATTGATCTTGTTCACTCGTCCGAAGGCGAAGAGCAGAGCCTCGGTCAAAAGACCGGCGACCAAAAGAAACGGGATGACCATAAAGGCCTTCCCGTCCAGCATCATGTCCACGAGGATCATGATGCTGTCAGACGCAACATGCGTCTGCTTAATGCTGTCAGCGATCATATCGCCGACATGGATCCACGCCCGCATCGGTCCGGGCGTGAAGTATATCGCCCCCACCAGCATCGCATACGCGATGGCGGTGACGGCCTGGATCTTGACGATCCAGGCAATGGTTCGTTTCAGCATTTTTTCTCTTTCTCCTTGTTTCCTATTATAGATTATATAATATATAATGGAATATGTCAATATGTATAGAACTCGCCTACTCTTTTGTGTATCGTGGTATTATTGGTGCATACATGATTCATTTTGACGAAAGTGAACAATCAGAGAAGGTCGCGGAGCTCTATGCGCAAGAAGAAGAAAATCTTGCGATGGCGCTTTCACAAAAATACGGCGTTGAGTATATAGACCTCACGCGTCTTTCTATTGATACCGATGCACTGGGACTCATTCCCGAGAGTGAAGCGCGCCAAACGGAAGTTGCTGCATTTAAAAAAATAGGAAAGCGTATCTTTATTGCCATGCGCGCGCCTGCACGCACAGATTCTCTTGCGACAGTGCAATCTATTGAGCGACTTGGCTATCAAACAAAGCTATTTATCGTGTCCACCGCCTCCCTTTCCCATGCATGGGAGCACTACAAAGATATATCGCAAGCATCCGCAAGCGAAGGAGGTATCTTAGATATTGCATCAAATGAAATTGAAAAAATGCAAAATGAACTCACTGATGTGAATGACGTACAAGCTATTTTAACTGAGGTCTCTACCAGTAAGGAAACACACAAAGTGTCCCGCACATTGGAGACATTAATTGGCAGTGGCTTGGCACTACATGCATCTGACATACATATTGAACCTGAGGAAGATGTGGTGCGTGTTCGTTTTAGATTGGACGGTGTGCTTACCGATATATTTGATTTTAAAAAACCCACATACTCTCTGCTTTTGTCGCGTATAAAGTTGCTCTCAGGTCTAAAGCTTAATATAAAGACAGCTGCCCAAGACGGACGCTTTAGTGTTGATGTACATTCAAAAGAAATGGAAATACGAACATCGCTTATTCCGGGAAACTTTGGTGAGACAGTGGTAATGCGTCTTTTGGACCCTGAATCAATCAACCTCTCTCTTGATACCCTCGGGATGAGTTCGTATTTACTCAAAGTATTTAACGAAGAAATACGCAAACCAAACGGTATGATATTGAACACCGGTCCAACCGGGTCAGGTAAAACAACGACCCTCTATGCATTTTTAAACGCGGTAAACAAGCCCGGAATTAAAATAATTACTCTGGAAAACCCTATTGAATATCATCTCTCCGGTATAGTACAAACACAGATAGACAAAAATTATACTTTCTCATCAGGGTTGCGTAGTATATTGCGTCAAGACCCCGATGTTATTATGGTGGGTGAAATCCGTGACCCTGAAGTAGCATCTACCGCGGTGCACGCGGCACTTACCGGACACTTGGTATTCTCTACTCTTCACACCAATAACGCCGCAGGTACTTTCCCTCGTCTTATGGATATAAATGTACGCTCTGAGATATTGGGTAGTGCTGTTAATTTGGCAATGGCACAGCGACTTGTCCGTAAACTGTGTCCTTCTTGTAAACAACAGGCATCTTTGAATACAGAAGAGTCAAAAATAGTTTCAAATCTTTTACATAACATTCCGCGCCCTGATGATCTTCCTGAAAACAAGACCCTTCATTGGAAGGCTGTTGGATGCGATGAGTGTAACGGTACTGGATATAAAGGTCGTGTTGCTATTTACGAAGCGATACGGATGGACTCGTTTGTTGAAACAGCAATTCGATCAAACCCAACAGAAATTGATATATGGAAAGCGGCGCGACCACAAGGTATACGCAGAATGGCAGAGGATGGCGTAGTAAAAGTATTGGAAGGCCTTACCTCATTAGACGAACTTGCTCGCGTAATAGAAATAAATGATCCAGATTTAAAGATGATAAAAGAAATAAATATACGCAATGCGACCCCTCCTAACGCACTGGGGATAAGTTAAACAATTACTCAATACTGTTTTATACTATAGTAAGTGTTGCATTATAAGTGTGTTATATATGCGATACGCTCCTTGTTATTCAACAGGGAGTTGTGTGTGAGGATGGATAATCCATCACCTAAAAACGCGCTCATTTGAGCGCGTTTTTAGGTGTGTTTCCCATTTTTAAACCAAAAACAATAAGACGAAACACACACTGTGTTTCGTCAACTGGTCAATGATATATTTTACTGGTAGTGTGGGTAACAGATTAAAAAAACACCAGACTATGCTGATGTTCTTTTAGTTTTCGGAACCATAATTCTCTAAGTGATACTTTGCAAAGCAAAGCCGAGTGCCTCTCTAGGGATAGAACCAGCACCTTGAGCCTTATGAAAATGTCGTGTACTCTGTATGAGTACGGACACGCCCATAAGGCTCAAGACCACTTCGTCCCCGAAAGGTCTCTTATTGACACCCTGGTCTCATCGCTTAGAGAATTGTGCCTCCGAAAATGTACCGTAACAAATGTGAGTGCTATCTTACCACATTAAGTTTTTATGTCAACCCCTTCTGATAAAAATACAACCGATTCTTTTCTTGATACTACTCTTCGCCCAGATACATGGGACGATTATGTAGGACAATCACGAGTCAAAAAAAACTTACGCATTCTCCTTCAAGCAGCATCAGAGAGAAACCAACCGCCAGAACACCTTCTTTTTTATGGGCCTCCAGGACTTGGAAAGACCACCCTCGCCCACCTTATAGCAAAAGAAACCAACTCCCAGATACGCATCACTTCGGGACCCGCTATTGAAAAAGTCGGCGACTTAGCATCTATTATTACGAATTTAAGTGAAGGTGATATTTTGTTTATTGATGAGATACATCGTCTTAACAAAAACATTGAGGAAGTTCTCTACCCTGCTATGGAGTCTGGTGTGTTGGACATCATACTAGGTAAAGGACCTTCCGCACGCACCATACAGCTGGAACTTCCATTGTTTACCCTTATTGCAGCCACTACTCAGATGTCAGGTATATCTGCACCATTGCGGAGCCGTTTCTCGGGAGGGACATTTCGTTTGGAGTACTACACAAAAGACGAGGTTAAAAAAATATTAAGTCGGTCTGCAAAGATTCTCGGAGTGGAAATTGCAGATGACGCCCTTGAAGAAATAGCTCGGAGAAGTCGCTTCACTCCGCGCGTTGCCAATTTCCTTTTAAAGCGTTGTCGTGATTATGCACAAGTACACAAAAAGAAACTTGATAAACTCTCGGCAAAAGAAGCACTTGAACTTATAGACATAGATGAGTTAGGGCTTAACACCATAGATAGAGAAATACTCTCAACTATCGCAGATAAGTTTAAAGGGCGTCCCGTTGGGTTAAAAACACTCTCTGCTGCCATTTCTGAGGAAGAAAGCACTATAGAGAGCGTACACGAACCGTATTTGATACAATTAGGACTCCTTGAAAGAACGTCGAGAGGTCGTATGATAACAGAGAAAGGATTGGCACACCTTAACAAAACACTTTAATTACTATAACTTTTACATACTTATGTCTGGACACAATAAATGGTCAAAAATTAAACACAAGAAAGCGGCCACTGACGCCGCTAAAAGCAAGATCTTTGGTAAGATGGCGCGTCTTATAGCAGTAGAGTCTAAAAAATCGGGAGGAGACACTTCCTCTCCCGGATTGCGGGCAGCTATTGATGCTGCGAGAGGAGTAAATATGCCAAACGACAATATAGAGCGTGCGGTTGCGAAAGGTACTTCGGGAGAGTCAGCAAACTTAGAATCTGTACTCTATGAAATGTATGGACCGGGAGGAGTGGCAATACTTATTAGTATTTTGACCGACAATCGCAACAGAACCGCAGCTGAAATGCGTCACTTGGTGTCTAAAATGGGATACGAACTTGCTACTCCCGGAAGTGCCGCATGGGCGTTTAGTAAAAGCCCGAGCGGAGAATATGAAGCGACTTCAACCGTTGGAATATCTGAATCAGAAGAAGCATCTTTGGAAAAACTGGTGGAAGCACTTGATGAGCACGATGATGTCCAAGAGGTATATACTAACGACGCGTAAGCTTTATTTGTATGATTATTATCGGCATAGACCCAGGATACGATAGACTGGGCGTTGCAGTAATAGAAAAAGATACACACTCAAAAAAAGAGAGGCATTTGTATAGTGACTGCCTTCAAACACTCTCAACAGACTGTTTTGAAGATCGCCTCTTGTCTATTGGAAAGCAGTTAGAAACTATCATTGAAAAATTTAACCCATCAGAAGTAGCATTGGAGAGTCTCTACTTTAACACCAATCAAAAGACTGCTATAAATGTTGCCGGAGTGCGTGGAATCATTCTCTATATTGCAAAAAAATATAAAATAAACACCACAGAATATACACCGATACAAATAAAATCGGCAGTCGGGGGAAGTGGTAGAGCAAGCAAAAAAGAAGTGGAAATGATGATACAAAATCTATTAACACTCCCTAAAAAGAAGCGGTTAGATGATGAATACGATGCTATTGCTGTTGCACTTACACACAGTGCTTGTATTAGATAGTTGTATACATCTTGTACACATAGTATCCACTGATATTTATATATTATCCACATCATATCCCCTCTTGAAAATTTTTCTATGTTTGGTACAAAATGTCTACAGGTTTAACCTGTCTAATTATAATAATGTACAATCACTATGAATGATGATGAAAACACTTTGGAAGATTTAGATGAAGCGTTTGATGATGACGCTCTTATGGATGATGAAGAAATGGATACCTCCTCAGAAGATATTGATGATTCTTTTGAAGCATCAGAAGACGAAGAGGAAGATGAAGATGCTGTGTGGGGAGATGCAGATGAAGATGAAGTTCCCGATGTTCCCTACAGAGACGATGAATAACTAAAATAAAAACTCCCAATAGGGAGTTTTTATTTTAGTTATTCAATATATTATTGAATTTCTATAAATCGATGTTTTCCTATTTTGTATATTCCTTTCTCTGCAACCGCTTTGTCATCTGAGACAGTATTTTGTGTTGTCTTGTTAACCACGGTATGTGCGTCAACGAGTCGCCGGAAGTCTGTTTTTGATTGTACTATTTTTTCTTGTAAGAGGATATCAACCAACAAATCACCTTCCTTTGCACTCACTTTCTTAATATCGCTAGGGAGTTTTCTTTCTTGAAAGACGGAGACAAATGCATCTTGTGCATTATCAGCGTCTTTTTTTGTATATATATCCGCCACTATTTCATACGCCAAAAGCATTTTTATATCTTTTGGATTTTTTGTTTTGCTCTGTAAGTCTTGTATAAGTTCCTCAACTTCTTTTTTAGGTATTCGTGTGAGGTTGTATAAATATGTTGGTATCACCTCATCATTTACTTTCATTATTTTTGCATACATCTCTTTTGGAGAATCGGTAAGATTTACCGTGTTTCCCCAACTGGAGCTCATCTTTCTTCCATCTGTTCCCTCAATTAGCGGTGTCATTAAGATATTTTGAGGTTTTTGTCCGAAATGCTCTTGTAGTGTCCTTCCTGCAAGTAAATTAAACCGTTGATCTACACCACCAAGCTCTACATCGGCGCGTACCGCTACACTATCGTATCCTTGCATTAATGGGTACAACACCTCTCTTAGTGACACTCGCTTCCCTTCATCAAGACGTCTGCGTATGTTGTCACGAGCAATAAAGTCAGCAACAGAAAATTGATTAGCATGCTCTCCTATCTCTTCATAGGTGAGTTTATGAAGCCACAGTGAGTTATATCTTTTCTCTACCCTACTCATATCAAGTATCATTCCGGCTTGTTTAAAATACTCACGCATATTTTCTTTTATCTTTTCTTTAGTGAGCATTGGTCGTTCGCTGTCTTTATCAGATGTGTCCCCTATAACTCCGGTTCCATCGCCAATGATTAAAACAATTTGGTGTCCGAGTCTTTGAAAATCACGAAGTTTCATTAACGGTACCGCTCGGCCAAGATGAAGATTGGGGCTTGTTGGATCAATACCAAGTTTTACCCGTAATCTTTTACCGGATAAAAGTTTTTTTCTTAGCTCGTCCTCAAAAATAACTTCATCAGTTCCACGAGAAAGTATTTCCTCTACTTTTTCTTTGTCAGTATTTACTTTATTGTTTTGTAATAACCACGAAAACATACCCCTTTATACTACACCATTACGGAGTTTCGTGGTACTTTACTTGTATATGAGACATATGTTTAAAAATGCAGTCGTTTTATTTATTGGTATTTCTTTGCTTGTTTTAAGCGGTATTTTTGTATGGATGTCTACTTTAGAAATACCAACATTAGACGGTTTTGAATCCCGTCAAATAAAACAGTCTACTAAAATATACGATCGCACCGGTAAAGTACTCCTTTTTGATATTCATGGTGATGTACAGCGAACCGTAGTACCGTTTGATAAAATTTCAAAGAACTTAAAAAACGCATCTATTGCAATTGAAGATTCTGAGTTCTATTCTCACCACGGGATAAAACCAAAGTCTATATTACGCGCGGTATTGGTAAACCTAAAAAGTGGTAGTTATAGCCAAGGTGGTTCTACTATAACCCAGCAGGTAGTAAAAAATACTCTTCTTACTAAGGATAAAAAGATATCTCGTAAAATTAAAGAATGGATTCTTGCAATTAAGTTAGAAAAAATACTCACTAAAGATGAAATACTTAATCTATATCTAAACGAAGTACCATATGGAGGAAATATATATGGTGCAGAAGAAGCGGCACAGCATTTCTTTGGTGTTTCTGCTAATGATTTAACACTGGCACAATCTGCATATATGGCAGCCCTTCCACAGGCTCCTACTAAATATTCTCCATATGGTAACCATAGAGATTTACTGGAGAAAAGAAAAAACTTAGTATTGAAAAGGATGCTTGAATTAGGATTTATATCAGATGCTGACTATAAAAATGCATTAAAAGAAAAAGTAACATTTGAACAATATGGCGATACCAATATAAAAGCGCCACACTTTGTATTTTATATACGAGAATATTTAGAAGAAAAGTATGGGAAAGATGCTGTTTATAATGGAGGGTTAAAAGTTATTACCTCGCTTAATTACGATTTGCAAAAAAAAGCTGAAGAGGTGGTAAATAAATACGCCCACTCAAACGAAAAAAACTTTAATGCGAAAAACGCAGCCCTTGTAGCAATAGACCCAAAAACCGGTCAGGTTCTTACAATGGTTGGTTCTCGTGACTATTTTGACACTGAAATTGACGGTAAATTTAATATAGCAACCGCAAAACGCCAACCTGGTTCCACTTTTAAACCGATTGTATATGTAAGTGCATTTGAAAAAGGTTATACACCTGAAACTGTTGTTTTTGATGTACCGACACAGTTTTCTTCATCTTGTACCCCAAACAATATAACTATGGAAAACGGATGTTATGCCCCAGCAAACTATGATAATAAGTTTAGAGGCCCAATAACTTTTAGAAACGCTCTGGCACAATCTATTAATGTCCCTGCTATTAAAGCGATTTATTTGGTTGGTATACAAAATGTTTTAAATAAAGCCCGAGCACTTGGTATAACAAGCTTAACCGAATCAGCATCACACTACGGACTTCCACTTGCTTTAGGTGGTGGTGAAGTGTCCCCTCTTGAACTAACCAGTGTATATGCTACTTTTGCGAACGATGGTGTAAAACAACCAATATCCCCTATTTTGAAAATAACTGATGCGAGTGGAACGGTACTTGAAGAATACAAACAACAAGAAGGTACTCGTATAATTACATTACAAGCAGTACGACAACTACAAAATGTTATGACTGATGCAAAGGCACGAGAGCCGGAATACGGAAGAAATTCATTTTATTTTGGTGATCAAAAAGTTGCTGTGAAAACAGGTACCACAAATGAGTATCGTGATGTATGGGTTATGGGCTATACTCCGTATATATCTGTTGGCACATGGGGTGGTAACAATGACAACTCCCCTATTGTAAAGAAAATAGCCGGGTTTGTATTAGCTCCTATGTGGCGTGAGTTTATGGATTACGCTCTTACTGTAGTACCTCATCAAAACTTTACCGATCCTGAACCTGAAAAAAATCCGTCTTTAATAAAACCAATACTTAATGGTATATGGCAATCGCCACAAGGTGTACATAATATACTTCATTTTGTTAATAAAGATAATCCAAGAGGTCCTTTACCCACACATCCTGAATCTGATCCTCAGTATGATAATTGGGAGTTTGGTGTACAAAACTGGCTTCGTTTAAATAATAATGGTTCTATATCTAACTCTTCTTTTATAAATGAAAATTCTTTTTCGTTTATTTCTCCATATGAAAATACAAATTACAAACCAGGATCAACAATACCAATAACAATACAGACAACCATCCCTAATATAAAAAGTATAAATTACTATTTAAATGGTTTATTTATAGGTAGCGTAGATACACCACCTTATTCTTTTTCAGTAATTTCATCTGAAATCGGTTTAAAAAATCTTAAAGGTGTTATAACAACAAAAAACAATAAAATATATACAACTACACGATTGTTTTCTATAAAATAACAAGTTATACAATATCGTTTATTGTGGTGTTACTTGCCTCTTTATTTATTTCATTAAGTATTTCTTTTTTATGTAATTTTATTTCCTGTTTAACAACAGAAGGTGCTTTAATTTTTATATTATTTTTTTGTATAGTTATTTCTTCTTCTTGTATGTGTATATGAATGGTAGATACAATAGCTTTTATAACTGATTTTTTTATAGTCTTGTGAGGAAGTTTTATATTTTTATACTTTGATAGAAAATTTTGTAGAGGATTCATATTTATCTATTCATTGGCATAACCAAATAGGTGAAATCTTTATTTCCTACACCTTTTATAATAAGAGGTTTGTTTTCCCCTGAAAATTTTAGAGAAACACTATCTGTTTGTATTGAGTGAAATACATCTAATAAATATTTATAATTAAAACTAATATCTAATTCATCTCCTGTTATAACAGCATCAAGAGAATCAAAAACCTCCCCTACTGTTGTGTTCCTTGAACTTACTGTAAATGTTTTCTTTTTAGGATATATATGTAAATTAACTTGTCCAAAATTATCAGAAAACAGTTGTGCTTTTTTTAATGTTTGAAATAAATCGTTTTTTAATACAACCACTTCTGTTTTTACTTCTTTAGGAAGAATACTTTTATAATCAGGGAATGATCCATCTATAATTCTAAGTGTTACAAACAAACCTTCTTTCTTAATCGCATATTGATTTTCATCAATATACACTTCTATATCTCCATCTAATTGAGTTTCTAATATTTTAAGTAGTTCTGTTGTGTTTTTTATTGGAATTATGACCGGTGGAACATCTTCTTTTGGAGTAAATAAAACTTTTTGTTCCGCTAATCGGAATGAGTCTGTTGCTACAAAAAATAAACTGTCTCCTTCTTGATATATAAATACACTTGAAAGTTCCGGTTTTATAAGAGAAGTTGAAGCACTATATAAAACATTTTTTATTCCTGTTGTTAGTGTTGTTTTGGGAATTATATGTTTTGTTTTTGTTTCCGGTTTAGGTAATTTAGGAAACTCATCTGTAGGTATTGTGTTTATTGTTGTTTTTGATTCACCTATAGTGAGTATAATTGATCCTTCATCTTGTTCTAGGGTGCATTTTGTTTGATTTTGAGATGTTTTTAAGGTTGATAGAAGAATATGTGCAGGAATAGCTACAACACCATCTTTTATAACATTACAAGATATTTTCTTTTCTATACTTATTTCAAGATTGGTTGATTTTAAAGTTACCGTAGTGTCTTTTGCTTCAAAAATTACACAGGTAAGTACCGGTAATGTAGCGTTATTTGAAATAATACGAGAGTTTATATCAACAGCTTCTTCTAGATCTTTTTTTATACACTCTATTTTCATATTTTTTTATTTATCACTTACTTATATATATTAAGGTTGTGTATATGTGTATTACTT
>JALWTP010000018.1 GCA_027082835.1 Candidatus Kaiserbacteria bacterium | reverse complement strand
TGGCAAAAAGTGTTGGAATTGCGAATGCGGATTCTCAGAATGTTTTGGTCGGCGGAGATATAGAGTTGATGAATGATGGAGAATTGGTGGAGTCGTTGAAAAAGGTAAACATAGTTGCTCGTGTATTACCTGAGCAGAAACTGCGTATAGTGCACGCTTTGCAAAATGCGGGCGAAGTGGTGGCTATGACAGGGGATGGAGTCAATGATGCACCTGCACTGAAAGCGGCAAACATCGGCGTGGCAACCGGAGGAGCAACATATGTAGCGCGCGCCTCTGCAGATGTAATACTTTTAAATAACAGTTTTTCAATTATTTCTTCTGCTATTGAGCAAGGAAGGTTGATAACTTCAAACTTACGAAAAATTGTGGCGTTTCTATTGTCGTTAGGATTCACCGAGATGATTATTATCGGCGGATCGCTCGCCATTGGACAGCCCACACCACTGCTTGCGACACAGATTATATGGGCAAACTTAGTTGGTGAAGGGTTTATGAGTTTTCCGTTTGCATTTGAAAAGTCAGAAAAAGGATTAATGAGAAGAACGGCACTCGCAAAAGCGGGAGTGTTTACAAAAGAGGTTAAGAAGCTCATTACTATAGTTGCAATCGTTACCGGAGTGTCGTTGTTCTCACTATATATTATCTTGCTCTATCAAGGAGTGGCCATTGAAGAGGTTCGTACTGCGGTGTTTGTAGCGCATGCCATCTCATCCACTTTGTTTGCTTTCTCGTTTAAAGATTTGCGAAGGCCGCTATGGAAAATATCCCTCTTTTCAAATTGGTATCTCATAGTAGGTATTTTAGTGAGTTGGATGATACTTGTGGCGTCGTTGAGTGTTCCTGCATTGTATAATTTGCTTTCACTTACGCGCCTTTCATTTATGGACATATTATTCATTATTCTGATATCTGTGGCGAACCTTTCTGTTATAGAAATGGTGAAGTATGGTGTGTTTCAAAAACACAAGAATTAAAAATCATTTTATACCACGAGTATATGCGGTATACTTAGGATTATGGATTTCAATAGCATTGTACTTCTTTTGGTGGTTATACTAAATATAGGGATACTTTTGTATGTGCTGTGGAGTGTTAAAAACGCTCAAAAAAACACGAGCAACAATGACGGTATTGGATTTTTGCAAAAAGAAATACAGAATTTACGACAATCATTTGATTCTAAAATAGGAGAGAGTACGAAAGAAATTCACGCCTCGGTGCGACAGCAGCTCGGTGAGTCTAACAAAATAGTACAAGATGTAACACGGCACCTGACAGAGTTGGGCGAAACCAATAAGCAGGTGGTGTCGTTTGCCGAACAACTGCAAAAACTCCAAGATGTATTGCAAAATCCAAAACAGCGTGGAGTACTTGGCGAATATTACCTTGAAACAGTATTGCAAAATGTATTACCTCCCGAGAGTTATGAGATGCAGTACTCGTTTAAAGGAGGAGATATCGTAGATGCGATTGTACGAGTGAAAGATAAAGTGATACCGATAGACTCAAAGTTTTCTTTGGAGAATTACAACAGAATGATAGCAGCGACAGGCGAAGAGAAAAAAGCGCTTGAAAAGACATTTGTGGGAGATTTAAAAATACGCATACAAGAAACCTCAAAGTATATAAAGCCGGAAGAGGGAACGACTGACTTCGCATTTATGTTTATACCAAGTGAGGGTATTTATTATGATTTGATTACCAATAAAGTGGGAGCTAATGAAGAGTCATTGGTGCAATTATCAGCACGCAAATATAAGGTCATTATCGTATCGCCAACATCATTTCTTGCGTATCTGCAAACGGTTTTACAAGGGTTGCGCGCGATGGAGATAGAAGAAAAAGCACAGGACATACTTAAAAATGTAACTAAGCTCTCAACGCACCTCAATAAATATGAAGAATATTACAAAAAAATAGGTACCCAACTCTCCACAACAGTAAATCATTACAATGCCGGATATAAAGAACTGAACAAAATAGACAAAGATGTTATGAAAATAACAGGGGATTCTGTCGGTATTGAGGTACTTGAAATAGAAAAACCGGACAGCACCGAATAACATTCAGACAAACACATACTTCACCGGTATGAGTAGATACCGGTGAATTATAAGTATATAGGTATTATATAGCGATTAATCGCTAGTACTTTATCAAACGGATAATTATTTCCAAGGACCGCCCTTGGAAATTTTCCAAGGGCGGTCCTTGGAAATTTTGGAATAAGGGGACTGTATATTATGTATTGGGAAAATTGTTACAGGGAGGGGTTTGTTATACCAAAATGCTTGCATTTTTGCGGTAAATCATTACTATAGGGGGACTATGACAGAAAAGAAAGAGACAAAAAAAGAAACAAAAACGAAAGCGGCTTCAAAAACCGCCGAAGTTTCTGCGTCTGAAAGTGCTGAAAAGAAAACAAAGGCTCCGAAAAAAGAAACTACAGCAACTAAGGCAGTTAAAAAGGACTTTGCGGTTATCGCAACGGGAGGAAAACAGTATGTGGTTCGAGAAGGCGATTTCGTAAATGTTGAAAAGCTTGGCGACGACTTCAAAGAAGGTGCCAAAATTGAATTTGATGAAGTGCTTTTGCGTGACAATGGAAAAGACACAGAAGTGGGTGAGCCGACCGTGAAAGGTGCAAAGGTAGTGGCTGAATTTGTTGAAAACGGACGAGATAAGAAAATATCAGTTATTCGCTTCCGCGCAAAGAGTCGCTACTTCAAAAACAAAGGACATCGACAATCATACACACGAGTGAAGATAACCAAGGTTGCGTAGTAATAGTAAACATACCAAAAAAGAAATACCCCTCAATTAAGTGGGGTATTTTGTTTTCTTTTAGAATCAGTATTTATTTGGGAATAAGTGTTTTTCTACCAAACTCAATACCGCCCCACATGGGAGCGATTATAATGAGATATATAGACACAATGGTAATGGTATCTATATGATTATCAATACTATAGTGAATTACGTCATTTGTTAGAAATCCTAAGTATCCGATACAAATTATCATACTCATGAGCGGAGATCCGAATGAATATCCATATTTATTGGGTATACCCATATATACTAAGGCATACCCTAAGATAAATTGAACAAATAAGATGAAAATGATATCCATTTCTTCCTCCGTTTGACTGGTCCTTATAGAACTATACTGATTATTCTCTATTTTTCAATGCTTGGGTGAGTGTGGAAGGGTCTGCGTACTCCACTTCAGCGCCGGTGGAAAGGCCACGGCCCAGGCGAGTAATGGTATTGCAGTATAGCGAAAGTTTTTCTTCTAAATACGAAGTAGTGTACTCACCATCTACTGTTGTGGAAAGGGCGAGTATTATTTCATCAAATGTGTGTTTTTTGAAAAATAGTTCAAGCTCTTTTTCTCGCATAAAATTCTTTTTTCCTGATAAAGACATCGTACCACCGAGAACAAAATAAACACCGTTATACATATTACTTTTCTCTATTTGGTCTATGTCTATGTCCTTCTCAACGAGCATCACCGTTTTACTGTCGCGATTTTTACTACTACATATATTGCAAAGATCATATTTAGATGCATATGAAGTATATTTTAAGCAGTTTTTGCATTGGTGAGTATTTTGCACCACATTTTCAATAGCGTTTATGAGCGATTTACGATATCCGGAGTTTTGACGCAAAAGGAAAAAGACAAAACGGCGGGCTTGTCGTGGCCCTATTCCGGGGAACTTAGTGAAGAGTTCTGTAAGTGTTTCAAATTCGTTCATAAGTATTAAAAGTCGTCATCAGGCTGTCCTCCTGTTGCTTCTGCATAATCCCCAAAATCACTTTTTTCAATCGTGTTGTATGAAGCCTTCTTTTCGTCAAAAAATAGTTCTATTTTGCCAACCGGCCCATTTCTGTGTTTTTCAACCAGAATATCTGCAATACCCGGTCTATCAGAGTCTTCTTTTACCCTGTCTTCTCGGTGTATAAACATAACTACATCGGCATCTTGTTCAATAGAACCTGAGTCACGAAGGTCTGATAGTCGGGGAGTACCACCGCGCTGTTCCACCGCACGAGAGAGCTGTGATAGGGCAAGTACCGGTACATCCAACTCGCGTGCCATACCTTTAAGCGAGCGCGATATTTCCGTTACTTGTTGCACCATTGAGTCGCTTTGGCGAGTCGCACCCGGTACGATAAGCTGCAGATAGTCTACTATGATAAGTTTCAGTCCTTTTTCAGACTTCAATCGTCTTGCGATAGAGCGCATTTGCAGCACGGTGCGTTCTGATTTGTCGTCTATATAGATGGGGGCGGTAGAGAGTCTGTCCATACCATTACGCAGTCGCTCATATTCTTCATCTGACGAGAGGCGACCGGTACGCAACTTCCACGAGTCTACTTGCGCTTCGGTTGCAAGCATACGGTCGGTGAGTTGCTGTGCAGACATCTCCAAGGAGAAGAAACCGACAGGATTTCCATGTTTGATGGCAGTTTGCCGTGCAATATCAAGGGCAAGAGATGTTTTACCAACAGAAGGACGCGCCGCTAAGATGATAAGATCTGACTTTTGAAATCCTGCAAGTAGCTTATCCAAGTCGCGAAATCCCGTATGAATACCACGCAACTCATCTTTGTTTTCTTGCAATTTTTCCAATCGTTTCCATGCATCTTTTAGCTCGTCACTAATAGATGAAAATTTTTGTAGTGTGGAGGTGTTGGCAATTTGAAATATGGTTGACTGTGCTTCGTCTAATAACTTCTCTATGTCAGCTTCTTCTTGGTAGCCGAGTTCTCCTATATGATTTGCTGCGTCTATAAGACTGCGGTTTATTTGCTTTGCTTTTACTATCTGTGCGTAGTGAAGTGCATTGGTAGCGGCTGGAGCAGCGTTTGCCAAGTCGGTTAAATAACCGCGTCCACCGATAGTGTCTAATTTCTTTTTGCTTTTTAGTTTTTCCGAGAGTGTTACAAGGTCAATTGGCTCACCTTTGTTAAACAAATCAAGCATCGCTTCAAAGATAAAGCCGTGCTTTGCAGCATAAAATGAATCAGGAGAAACCATATCTGCTATGTCGTACATAGCATTTTGTTTGAGCATAATAGCACCAAGAAGTGCTTGTTCTGCATCAAGGTCTTGTGGTGGCACTCTGCTTTCCATATATGTGCATTGTATCACGCGGGTACCACAAACTCACATTCCCACATATGTGAGTATGTGTTAAAACTGTGCATAAATACATTTCGGTTATTTTTCGGTTTTTCTTAAAAGTTCTGCACCGTGCTCCGTATCATTTATTTCGTATCCCATTTCATCAAGTGTATCTCGGAGTTCGTCTGCCTTTTTATAATCTTTATCTTCTCGTGCTTTTTTGCGTTCGGTAAGTATATTCTGTACCTCACTTGGGATGTCATTTACTTCAATCTTTTTTGCAGTGTTTTTTAGAACAGTGGTCAACTGTATTTCTTTTGCGTCAAGTCCAATTCCCAGAACACGATCAAAATCCAACAGAGTCGCTTTCTTGTCTTCCTTTGAAATCTCTTTGTCTTTGATAAGTTCCCAGACGAGCGCTATAGCATGCGGAGTGTCCATATTGTCGTTTATGTATTGAATAAATCGCTTTTTATACTTTTGCGATAGAGCGCCCCCTTCGGCGTCTTTGAGGTTCTCCACAAAGTAAGAATATATACGAATGAGCGCTGTATGAGCACCCTCAAGTGCGTCCCAAGTAAAATTCAGCGGTGTACTGTAGTGTGCGGTGAGTAGTAAATACCGGTAGGCAAGAGGAGAGTATCCTCTGTCAATTATTTGGTCAAGAGAAATAAGATTGCCCACAGACTTTCCCATACGCCTTCCTTCTACGGTTATAAATGCATTATGAATCCAATAATTAACAAATTTCTTCTTGTTCACCGACTCGCTCTGGGCTATTTCATTGTTGTGGTGTGTCGCAATGTGGTCTATACCACCGGTGTGAATATCAATACTCCTACCAAGTAGAGCTCTACTCATTGCAGAACACTCAATATGCCATCCCGGAAATCCTACACCCCATGGAGAGGGCCATTCTTGCTGTCGCTTGGAATCTTTTGGCGAAAACTTCCAAAGTGCAAAATCAGTTGGATGCCTTTTTTCATTATTTTTATCAACGCGAGCACCTTCTTCTAATTCCTCTATAGGAATATTTCCCAGTGCACCATAATCCTTGAATACGGAGGTATCAAAGTAGATACCGTCTGATATCTGGTATGCATGACCTGTCTCCATAAGACTTTGCACCATTGCTATCTGTGATTGTATATAATCAGTCGCTTTTGGAAACTTCGTACCATCGGTTTCTATGTTGAGCTCCACTATATCCTCAAAAAACAATTTGGTATATTTTTCAGCAATGTTTTGCGCAGATTCTCCAGATTCAGTGGCAGCTTTTTCAAGTTTATCTTCGCCTTCATCGCCGTCCGATACGAGGTGTCCCACATCAGTTATATTTATCACCTGGTTTACTTTGTAGTCATTATATTCAAGGACTCTTCGTATGGTGTCAGACATCACATATGAGCGCATATTGCCGATATGTGCACGACTATATACCGTAGGACCACAGCTATATAGTCGCACTTCGTTTTTATGAAGAGGGGTAAATACTTTTTTCCCCTTGGTAAGGGTATCAAAAAAGTAAATCGGGTGTGTTTCTTTTTTCATTAACTATAAGCATAGCACAGCAATACGCTCTCCAAAATACCTCCACTTAGAGCCAATGCTTTTTCTTAAAGAAGAAAAACATTATTAATGTGCTTATGCCCATTATAGCTATAATGATAAAGAAGTCGTTTGGAGAACCGACAATCGGGGTGAAATGAGTATTCATACCAAAAATAGACGATAATAGCATAAGTGGGAAAGTAACAAACGCCATAATGGTTAATTTTGTCATTATTTCATTTTGCTTGGTACTCAAAAGCGAGTTGTTTGTTTCTCGAAGCTCGTTGAGGGTTTGCCATATTTGTGTAATGTGTCGGCGTGATCGGTAATAGAGATCTTCTATTGAGCGAACGCGACGAACATACGATGGACCAGCGAAATTTTCTGTGTGCTCAGCAAGTGAATGTAATACATCTTGATGTGGATCCAGTGCTTGCTTTAAGTTCAATATATCGCGTCCCGCATATGATATAGCTTCCACCATTTCTTTTTCATAACCTTCAAATATTTCCTTTTCTATGTATTCAAGTTTTTCACGAAGAGTGTGTATTTCTTTTTCTACATTCTTGTATAGCCTTCGTGTCAAAATAAGGAAAATATCAAATGCACTGTCGCCGATATTGTCTTCTTCTAATGATTCATTTATTTCAAAAATATGTTGAAACTCTTTGAAAGAATCTATTTCTTCATAACGAGAAGTTATAAGAAAATCTTTACCGATAATAAAGTCCACTTCTTGTTCCTTGGACAGTATACTGGTATCAGTTTTAAGTGAAGGGAAGTGCAGTACGAGATATAGATGTTTTGTGTTTTTTTCAGTATGTGGTTGTAAGGTGGGTGACATAAGATCGGAGGCCACATCTAAATCTATATCAAATTCTTTTGAAATGGTTTGTATATCAGTGTGGGTTGGCGAAACCAGATCAATCCAAGTTATGTGTTTATAACGGTGTCGATTAATCATATGTATAGTATACATTTTTTCTGTACCCAAAAAGCATATATGCACAGCTCAATATACAGCCAAAATTGGAATAACATACAGGAGTGTGAGATACTATGTTTATATGAAGATAAAGAAACTTACTAAAAGAACAAAACAGATACTATCAGGGGTCATTATTATCACAGTTTTTGCTGTTGGAGTTGTGATGGGCAGCAGTGGTGCAATGGCAAAATCTTTTAACAGAATAGGACTTACCACAGTTGCAGCCAGCATAACGCCATATACACAACCGGAAGGGATTGATTTTGGGCCGGTATGGAAAGCGTGGCGGATACTTGATTCTCGGTTTGTGGATGCATATGCAACTTCCACAGAAGCGACATCAACTGATGCTACTACGACAGATGCAACAACAAGCGCAACTTCTACTGAAAAATATCAAAAACGTGTGTGGGGACTCATTAGCGGACTTACCGATTCAATGGGAGATCCGTATACTGTATTTTTGCCGCCGTCTGAATCAAAAATATTTAATGCAGACATCAGTGGTTCATTTGAAGGTGTCGGTATGGAAATTGTGATACGCGATAGGGTATTGACTGTGGTTTCACCTCTAAAAGATACTCCTGCATTTAATGCTGGCATTAAGGCGGGAGATATGATCGTAAAGATAGATGGGAAAACAACCAAAGATATGTCTATACGAGAAGCGGTGAGTCGTATTCGTGGTGAAAAAGGAACAAAAGTGTCATTTGATATTGTACGAAAGGGGGTAAATAAGATACTCAAGATCTCTGTTGTACGCGATACGATACAAATACCCACCATTAAAACTAAGAAACGAGCAGACGGTATCTTTGTCATAGAGCTACTTAATTTCTCAGCTAAATCCGCTTCGTTGTTTGCTGATGCAATCCAAGAATTTCAAAAATCCCGATACCATAACTTAATTATTGACTTGCGTGGAAACCCAGGAGGATATCTCAGTGCTGCTGTAGATATTGCGAGTTGGTTTATGCCTGCAGGTAAGATAGTAGTTACTGAAGATTATGCAGGACACGGCGAGAATAATATTCATCGTAGTCGAGGACATATGTTGCAAGACAGTCGTCTGAAAGTAGTAGTGCTGATAGATAAAGGTTCTGCAAGTGCTGCTGAGATTCTTTCGGGGTCATTGCAAGCACACAAGGCGGCAACCATTATCGGTACAAATTCGTTTGGCAAAGGATCTGTACAAGAAGTAATACCACTGACACCAAATACTTCTTTGAAAGTGACCGTTGCTCGATGGCTTTTGGCAGGAAATAAGTTTATTGGGCATAATGGTATCACTCCTGATATAGAAGTTAAATATCCAAAAGAACCAAAGGATGGAGTGGACTACATAATGGATAGAGCGGTACGATATATACACGATGGGAAATAGGTTATAAGATAGAAATAAAAATATGAAAGTACTATTAACTAAAGATGTAAAAGGAGTAGGACGGAGAGGGGAGGTTAAAGAAGTGGCAAACGGATATGCTCAAAATTTCCTCATAGCACGAGGTATGGCTGAGGTGGCAAATGAAGGGAAAGTTGCTCAACTAAAAGAGCAAACAGAGAAACAAAAGCAGAAAATGGAGGAAAAACAAGAAAAACTCTCGCGGGGTATTGCTCAATTAGAAAATGAAGCAGTTGTTATACACGCTGCGGCAAACGAAAAGAATCATCTTTTTGAAACAGTTAAGGAGGCGACAATCGCCTCGCACTTAAAGGATGTTGTTGGCGTAGAAGTCCCTGAAAAAACCATAGAAATTAAAAAACCTATCAAAGAAGTAGGGAAGCACCATGTACGCATACTCATTGGTGAGAGCTATGTGCCGGTAACTATTGATATACAGCCAAGTTAATAATGCTTTAATGAGTATAATTTTAAAAATACGCCGAGTTATCGGCGCATTTTTAATTCAATTTTATTTGTTGAGAAGGGTACTTAGCTTACGACATCCACCACTTTTTTGATGATTGTCTTTCCGTTAAAGCGTGTCTTTCGCATCTCTCGGAACTTTACAATACCTTCTTTAAGAGCAAATAGAGTGTGGTCTTTTCCAAGTCCTACATTTTTTCCGGGGTATATCTTTGTTCCGCGCTGACGCACTATAATAGACCCAGTCTGTGCATTTTGACCGTCTCCTAATTTCGTACCGAGATACTTTGGTTTTGAATCTCGTAGGTTTTTTGCTGAACCTCCAGCTTTTCTGTGTGCCATATATAATTTATGATGTAAAATAGTTCATATGATGAACTGGTTGAGAAGTATACGCAATAATGCGGCACAAATCAAGCGTCTGCAGGGTCCTTTTATGGATAAATATTTTTCGGTGATAGTTATTATATTAGTAGGTTTTTTATCGTTTGGACTGGGAAGACTCTCGGTAATGCAAGCAAATACAAATCCGGTCGTCCTGCGACATACTACACAGATAGAAAATATGCACCCAATGTATATAGGTGGGGAAGTCGTAGCTTCAAGATCTGGAACAAAATACTATTTTCCTTGGTGCTCAGGTGCATCAAAAATAAAAGATTCTAATCGCGTATGGTTTATAACTATTGAAAAGGCGAAAAGGGCAGGGTACACACCATCAAAAAGCTGCAGAGGACTACGATAGTTGATACGCACTCTATTTTGCTCAGTTTAATGTATTTTCCATACAACCAAATGTACATGGAAGTGGGATTGTATTGATCGTGCCGGTGCGAAGTTTTGTAATAGCGATTCATATTCGGTGCTTTTTTCAAGCATATCAATGATATGCATATATTCTTCCAATTCTTCTTTGGTTGCGTCCGAAAGGGAAGCGAATACTCTTTTTGGTTTTAACAAATGGTGTTTTGAGAATATACGGTCGTACGGAAAAGCAGCTGGGACTATGTCCCAGTATGTAAAGTCTTTTAGTACCGTATCTCCATTTACCGAAAATTGATTTTGCGAAGAAGTATCTTTGTGCGTTTTGAGATGCTGTAAGTATTTTTCACTGGTTTTTTTCGTGCGCTTGGTAAACATTTTATAATAATACTGTGTATACTGCTCATTGCAAAGTACCGCAGTTGTGTAATGTTTGCTATACTTGGGTGATGTTAGTATTAGATGTAGAAGCCTCGGGAACTGAGTATGGACTGCATTCAATAGTGAGTCTGGGTGCACTTGATCTTAAAAATCCTGAAAACCGATTTTACGAAGAGTGTCGCATTTGGGACGGAGCAGAAATAATGGATGGAGCACTTGAGGTAAATGGATTTACTAAAGAGGAAATTACCGACCAAAGTAAACAATCAGAAGCAGAATTAATTGAGAAGTTTTTAAAGTGGGTGGAAAATCTGGAAGATAAAACACTCGCAGGACAAAATGTATCGTTTGATCGTGATTTTGTCCGTGCAGCGGCACATAGAGCGGGGCTTGATTATAATCTGGCATACAGGACGATAGATACACATACACTTGCATGGATGCATATTATAAAAAGTGGCGGAATTCCGCCCATTGACCCGCTGCATAAGCGAAGTGCACTCAATTTAGATGCTGTGTTGAATTATTGTGGTATTCCAGAAGAGCCACATCCACACAACGCGCTTACCGGAGCACTTTCACACGCAGAAGTTATTTCTAGGCTACTGTATGACAAAAAACTGCTTCCTGAGTTTGACCAGTTTGCCATTCCTTGGAAATTATAATGATAGAATAGATATTAGGGAGGCATTCGTACCTCCTTTTCGCTTGCTGTTTACTTTTATATACATATAGGTGTACACTCTATAATAGATCACAAAATGGAAAGGAAAGGCTATGAGAAGGTTTCTGGTGAGTATTCTTTTTACCATGGCGTGTACTTCAGGTATTGCGTATGCCGGAGAGAGAATCCCGAAATATCTGGGTGACTTTGGTTACCAAGAAGGGGTTTTTGGCTGTCATGCCTTTGAGGATACACTACAAATCGCAAAAATGCAGAAGCGGTTTGGGATGGGGGGGCGTTTTAGAGTATCTCAAATATGATATAAGGCGAAAGCCACCACATTGTTTCCTGAAAAATGGGAAAGTTATATTTTTGGAGATTATGTACCGCTTCAGTGCTAAAGATATAAAAGGTGAATCAATGCAGTACATTGTTGTACTCATACAAATCTCAAACAAACAATATTTCTCAATAATGCCAACCCAAGTAATATTTGGTATTGAATTATGATACTGCTTTTCCAAAAGGTGCCCGTCTATACTATGAAAGTGGTAGTAGTATAGACGGGCCTAATTTTATTGTGACACACAAGAAGTAGGGGGTATGGTAATAAAAAACAAAATACGTACATATCATTCTTTAAAAAGGAAAGTGGAGGACATCATTGTAGCAGAATAGTAATTCGTTTAATTATTAAAATAAATTCTACTGATTCAACTTCGCTTACAGATAAGACATCTATAGGGTATCAGTATTGTTAGTATTATATGTGTCGTACAATATATCTTTTGCGACATATAATACAGCATATAGAGCACAACTAAGGCATATCTCGTATCATCTGAGCATTACACTCTTTAAATATAATTTTGATTTATTTCATTTCAAAAATGTTCCTATAAAAAATAAAATTGTTTACCTCAACAGTCTTCCAAGCCCATTACGCATCGTATGTGTTTTGTGTTTAACATATCTTTTTATTCAATCATTCTATTCTCCCTACTACACTCATTTTCCTGCCAAATATATTGTGCGACATTAAATATATTTGATACATGGTATGTTTAAAATGGAAGTAGGAAGCATCTATGTTGAGGGATCTATAGAGAGTTACTTTCTTATTTTAGATAATTGAGAGGATTTAGGTATCCACTCCAAGATGCAACCGGTATACGAGCATTCGGACAATGTGTATATTTCTTTATGTCGCCGAGACGAACAATCTTTACTGCGTCACTGGCGTAGGTGGTAAAATGTAAATGTGGGCCGGTTGAGTATCCGGTATTTCCTGAATAGCCAATAACGGATCCTGTTGCAACAGGATCTCCTTTATTGACTACAATTTCAGAGAGGTGGGCATAGAGAGTAGAAAGTCCGTTGACATGCTCAATTAATATCCACTTTCCATATGAATAACATCCTTTGTATGCATCTGTGTTCCCCGTTGCTTTTACATTTCCAGCGAGAACTGCTTTAACAGGGGTGCCGATTGGTGTTCCCATATCAATGCCGTTGTGCCCTTTCCCGTTGTATGCTCCTGTACTGGCAAACTTGGTATTTCCGAAGTATTGGGTTATGTGTACGACATCAAGTGGCCATCTAAATACTCCCTTCCCTGCTGGAGGTATTGATGTTGGATCCAGTATATATTTCAATTGTGATTCAAAATCTCGTAGTTGTGCTTCAAACTCTGCTTTTGCTTTCTTCTTTTGTGCAAGGATCTTTTGATAGGTTGATTCTCTATTGGCTGTCTCTTTAAGAAGACGATTCTTTGCACTGCGGTTTATATCCAGTGAGTGTTTGTGCGTTGATAGTTCTCTTTTTTGGTTTAAAAGTTCATTTTGAGTATCTTCCTTTCGTTTCTTTTGAATTTCCAAAGTTTTTCTTTGTGATTCTAACCTTTTTACTGAACTGCGCACATCTACTTGGAACTGTTGCATGGTATCTATATCGTTCCATATATTTGAAATATCGCTTTTTCCTAAGATAGTTTCCAATAGTGATTGTGATTCATATGCATACATACGCTGAACGGTTTCCGCCAGTGCTTTTTGATTTTTTTGTATATGTTCTTCTTTTGTTGCTATATCAGCATTTATTTCAGTAAGCGATTTAGTGGTTTTTGCAATTTTATCTTGTGTAAGTGAGATTTGAGCACCTACTTTTTTACGTGATAGATCAAGCTCTTGCATGGCGGTTTTCAAGGTGCGCTTTTTTCTACTTATGGTATTGAGTTGTGCGGAGTATTTTTTAATATCTTTCTCAATATTTTTTATTGCTTCTTGGTGTGAGTTTATTTTGCTTTGTAGTGCTCCCACATCCGATTGTGCAAATGTGATTATCGGAAGCAATCCCAGTGCGCTTATAAAGATATACAAAAAAGTTTTGCACAACATCTCTCTCATAGCAGTGATTGAGCGTGGTTTAGTCGCGAAAGGGTTTCCTCTTTGCCAAGTACAAAGCTTATGGTAAATGGATCGGGTGATCGCTTTTGCGCAGTTAGTGCCATTCGCATCGGTGCTAGTACTTCTCCGACATTATTTTCCGAGGCATATTTCCATATAACTTCTTTGATTGAGTCTGGTGTCCAGTCTGCTATTTGTTCTATGAGCGAAATGATATGTGTAAGATGTTTATTAATGGTTTCCGATGGGACATCTTTATATAAAAGTGAATCGATTTCAGGTTTGGGTGTTGCAAAGAGCCAATTAAACTCTCCCTCGTGTAATAGTGTTCGTACTTCCGAGAATTTGTGAATCCTTTCACGAATAATAAGATCCACAATATCGTCAAATGCTGAGTGTTCCATAAGCTCCTTCCCTTTCTCTTCTTTCTCTAAGAAGGTGATAACATATTCCTTATATTTTTCCTTAGATAATTTTTGTATATGATACTTGTTAATTGCGTCTAATTTTTCATAAGAGAACATCGCAGGTGAATTGTTTACCCTCTCCAATGAGAAAATATCTATAAGTTCGTCTTTTGTGAAGAACTCCCTATCGTCTCCGGGATTCCACCCCAGTAGTGCGAGGTAATTTATAATTCCCGCAGGAATATATCCCAATTCTTCAAATTCTTGATAGGTAACTGCTCCGTGTCGTTTGCCGAGTTTCTTTTTGTCACTTCCTATTATAAGTGGCAAGTGCGCATAATGTGGTATTTCACCTCCGAGCGCCTCTATAAGCAATATCTGGCGTGGTGTAGAGGTTATGTGGTCTTCCCCTCGTATTACATGACTCACCTGCATTTCTAAATCATCTACTACTACCGTGAGGTGATACAGCGGATTTGTTTTGGAGCGGGCGATTACAAAGTCTCCAAAGTCTGTAGAGTCAATGGTTATTTCTCCGCGTATAATATCGTTGAAGGTTATTTTTTTATTTGGATTTTTAAAGCGGATAACCTTCTCGCCAGACTCCCCTTCTGATTCCTCTGCTTCGTAGGCATTGCCGTTCTCTATTAGTGTATTGAGCGCATTTATATATTTTTCTGTACGCTCAGATTGTCTAAATGGACCCCTGTCAAAATCAAGTCCAAGGGCTTCAAGCGCATCAAGTGCTATTTGTTCGTGCTCTTTGCTGCTGCGTTCTCTATCAGTATCTTCAAAACGCATTACAATCTCTCCCCCGTTTTTGCGAGTAAAGAGATAATTAAACAAAAGTGTTCTAATATTTCCAATATGTAAGCTTCCTGTTGGTGACGGCGGAAACCGTGTGATTATTTTATCCATAATTGATTATTATACTTCATGCTCAAGTGCTGTGTCCAAAATGATTCGTGCAATTTTTCGAGCTGCATCTGGACGGGCAAACTTTCGGGCAGCTTCTCGCATACTTTCTGCTAGGTCCGGATTTGAGAATATACGATCTATCTCGGCCACAAATAAATGTTTTGTGAGATTTTTCTGCTTTAATACAATGGCAGCACCATCACGAGCATAAGTGAAGGCATTTGTTGTTTGATCGTGCGACACATCTTCTGGAATTGGGATCAAAATAGAAGGTAATCCCCACCCCGCTATCTCAAATATATTGCCTGTCCCGGCGCGTGCAACAATTAGCGAAGCCGATCCCGACGCCATTCTCATAGCAAGTGTATTAAGGAACCCAAATGCTCGGTAGCGGTCTTTGTATTTATTATCTTTAAGAACAACACTAACCAAATCTCTCACATCGT
Source organism: Candidatus Kaiserbacteria bacterium (assembly GCA_027082835.1). Lineage (GTDB taxonomy): Bacteria > Patescibacteriota > Minisyncoccia > Phycocordibacterales > UBA2100 > UBA2100. The sequence goes on along the minus strand of JALWTP010000018.1, from coordinate 6,538 downwards.
CTATGTTTTTATCACCTGTTTGGTGTATAACCTGATACTTTTCCAGGAGCTGAGGCAGTGCATCTACCACAACGGAATTGATTGCTTGCGCCCCTTGAGACCCACCTAAAATAAGTATGGTAGGAATCTCTTTATCAAGCCCTAAATATTCATGTGCTCCTTCGTGTGCGGGCTTAAAGAGTGTTTTGCGTACGGGATTCCCCACTAGTGCTATTTTATCTTTCTCAACACCGGTAAAGTGTTCTGCGACACCCGGAAAAGATGTGGCAACAGCAATAGCCCATTTTGCAGCGATTTTGTTTGCCCGACCCGGGAGTGCATCAGATTCGTGCACAATGACCGGAATATTTAAAAGTCGGGCTGCAACGGTAGTCGGGAAACTTGCATACCCACCTTTACTAAATACTACATCGGGATACAAGTTATACATTTTTATGGTTGCCTGAACAATACCAATAATCACCTTAAATACATCAAAGATGTTTTTTATTGATAAATATCGTCGTATTTTTCCCGCAGAGCTTTTAAGCCACACAATGTCATTATTTGCAAGGGCTTCATTATCTAAGACAGATGGGCCGATATAGTAAAGTTCGGGTTTTATTATTTTCTCTTCCGCAACTAATTCATTTATTGCCTCGGCAACAGCGATGAGAGGATAAAAATGTCCTCCGGTAGCTCCTCCTGTAAGTACTATTTTCATATCGTAAGTATACAATAATAATCACATATCGGTAATTATCTCCAGTAGGAAAAGCTTTTTATGTTTTTTTCATATACTTAGATACATTGAGCACGATCCCCAGCCCGGCAAGTAGAATCAAAAGTGCAGTTCCGCCATGGCTTATAAACGGTAAAGGTAGCCCGGTTGTCGGAAATAGGCCAATATTCACCGAAATATTTATAAATGCTTGAGCAAGTATAAGCATAATAATGCCTGTTACTAAAAGAGCGGAAAAGTAATCAGGAGCACGAGCTGAAATAAACAGACCACGCCACCCAAGTAATATAAAGAGGATGACGATAAAAAGAGATCCAAGAAATCCAAACTCTTCAGACGCAACAGAGAAAATTGAGTCTCCTATCGGCTCCGGCAAGTGTCCAAACTTTTGTATTCCCTTGCCAAATCCGCGGCCGGCAACTCTTCCTGATCCTGTAGTAATCAGCAACTGATTGCTTTGATATGCATCACCCTTTATGTCTACTCCGGGATGAATGTATGTACTCAGGCGTGATTGTATATATCCTTTTGAAAACGCGACACCGCTGAGTGCTAGCAAAGACACTACTGCAAATATTCCAATATATTTCCACTTCACTCCTGCAGCGATGAACATACTAAATGTGGCCGCTCCCATGACGAGTACGGTGCTAATGTCTGGTTGTTTATATAGTATAGCAACAGGAGGTATAAGTAGCATTATATATGCAATCCATGAATATGTATGTGTATCAAGATCTTTTCTAAAGTTTGCTAAATATGATGCAAAAAATATTACCGTTGCAACCTTCAAAATCTCAGCAGGTTGGAGCGTTATAGGTCCGAGTGCTATCCATCGTACGGCGCCGCCGGCCTTAAAGCCAACCCCCGGAATAAATACCAAAGCGCTCAAGATAAGGGCAAATATAAAAAAATGTATAGAGTACTTTTTTATATACTTGTAATGTATCTTGCTAAAGAAAAACATAGCAGGGATTCCAAGTCCTATACCAATTATCAGTTGTTTAGATATTATATAATTTACATTTACAGATTCTCGTGCGAGTAGTCCAAGTGAAGCAGAAAAGAAAATAAAAAAACCGGATACGGTAAGAAGAATAACTATAAATAGTAAGAAGTAATCTATCTTGTCGCCGATTCCTCGCATATCTATCCAATCAAAGAAATTATGATTCCGGTGAATGCAAAAATGGTTCCAAGTATCCAATATCTCATTACTACTTTGTACGCTGGCCATCCTATTGCCTCAAAATGGTGATGCAGTGGTGCCACTTTAAATATTTTTTTATGCAGGAATTTCTTAGAGAGTACCTGCATAATGGTGGTTGCCACAGTGGCCACCAACAAAAATCCAATAATAGGTAGAAGTGAGAGCCCGATACCTCCCCCTAGGGAGTCTGTCATAAAGGCAATAGTTGCGAGAGTAAGCGTGAGTGCCATAGATCCTGTTTCGGTCATATAGAAACGCGCAGGTGGTATGTTGAACCACAAAAACGCCAGGATACCTCCTACAAGCATTGCGCACAGTGCTGCAATGTCTATCTGACCGTGATTAAGTGCAATGATGGCGTAGGAAAAGAATATAATACCAAATACACCTCCCGATAGGCCATCTATTCCATCTATAATACCACTTGCATATAGAGCAAGTGCGACAGTCACAAACAAAGGTATGGTTCCCCACCCTATGTATAGCTCACTACCGAAAGGAATGTTAATGGTATTGATGTCTAGTTTGGTATAAAACCACCACCCAATAAACAAAGACAGAAGGGTTACAAATAGTAATCTTCTTTTCAAGGATAATCCGTCAGCGTTTCGTATTTGAAGAAAATCATCAATAAATCCAACGACGGCTCCGACAAAGAGTGTCATTATCGGTATGAGTGTCTGGTTTCGTGAAAGAAAGTTTAATTTTTGTATATTTTCGCCAGGTAGCACTATGGAAATAAGGAAAATACCCATAATAGTGATAAGAGAACTGGTAATAAATACCAAACCACCCATACGCGGAGTGCCTGTCTCCTTTTCCTTGTGTAATTTATTAAATTCTACCGCCTGTGTCCCGTCCAGAGCAATTTTGCCGCCTTTCTTTTTCCATGCTTTGTATTTATAAAGATAGTGAGAAATTACTGGTGTTACACCAATACCTACGGTAAATGACACCACCGCCGGAAGTATTACTTTAAGCATATTTGGTATATCCATATAGTATGAGTATACAACTTATAACGCGCCTGCACTAATGATTATTGTGTGTTTTGCTGGATAATATCACTCCATAATAAACTCACATCATCAAAACGGCCTTTAAAAGTAGATCCAAGTACCACTATAATAATGGGATGGTTTGGCTCAATTTCAGCTACGATTGCAAGATTTCCTCCTGCAAGATCGGTAAAACCTGTTTTACCAAATACAATTCCCGGCAACGAATAGAGCGCATGATTTGTATTTTTTGCTTTGTATATTAATTTTGATTGTGGAATGAAGGTTGCGGTTGGCTTTGATGTTGCATAGAAAAGATTTCTATCGTTTTTATATGCGTAGCGTAGTATTTTTGCGTAATCTCGTGCACTACCGTACGCACCACTGAAAGCCGAGCTCACATCTAGGCCGGTTTCGTTTACAAAATAGGTACTGTCTAAGTTTAATTTCGTGGTTAAGTTTTTAAGAAGTGTGGTGATTGGTATACCTGATATTTCAGATGCAGTACGCGCTATTGCGGTAGCCCCATCATTGGAAGATGTCATCAAGGTAAAGTCTATTAACTTACGAGCATTCCATACATCGTTTGCCAACAGTCCCGAGTCTCCTTCGGTAGCCAAATCACTTTCTTTTATCGTAATGTTATCCGTTTCTGGGTTTATGTACTTTGATGCTACCAAAACCATAGGTATTTTGGTCAAGGAAGCTAGCGGTAGTTGCGTGTCTGCATTTTTGGAGAACAACACCGTATCTGAAGAGATGTCATATACAAAAGCGCTTTTTGCGGTGAGTGGAATGTCGGTCTTTAAGCGATAGCCATTTTGATTTTGAATGTTGGTATTTAAAGCTTCTGCCACAGCTGCGGTGTTGTGGTTGCCTGTTGCGACACTTTCCGGTGCGGTAAGAACAACACCAATGCCCGAAAGTGTGGCGAATATTGCGAGAGCAAGATATGTGGTCTTAATATTGAACTTCATAATTACAGATATATATCATTGAGCAGAGTTTGTATCTTTTCGTATTCTGGAATATCGTCCGTGCTTTCTATACCCAAATGTGCCAAAAGCTCCGGTGTTATAGTATATACGAACGAACGCGCGTCAGCGTCACTCTTGACCTTTTTTATAAGCCCTCTGAGCGTAAGTGTGCGAATGGTGTTGGCAGAGTTTACCCCGCGAGTATGATCTATAACCGTTTTTGTGGTTGGACCGCGGTATAAGATAATCGCAAGCACTTCCATTCCTGCGTTTCCTATTTCACGATCGGTAGTATTTTTTTCCATCGCAGAAATCTCTTGTGCATATTTAGGATGTGTACGCAAAGAAAGTGTGTCATCTGTCTTTATCAAAGACAATCCTGAGTTGTCTACTTCGTGTGCAAGGGCGTCTGCTGTTTTTAAAACTGCTTCAGTTGAAGAGCTGTATAGTGCGGATATATCTTTTATTTTCATTTCTCCGCCGTTTGCGTAAAGAAGTGCCTGCAGTGATTGTGGTGATATATCCATATGCTCATTGTAGTACAATACTCTCGTTTATGAAAATGATTAATAACTGGGTGTCTCTATAGAATCGTACTCAATCTGTATATCACCAAATGTTGACTGCTGGCTAACCTCTATCATTTCGTTTCTAACCAGTTCAAGTAGTGCCATAAAGGTGACGATGTTTTTGACTTTCTCTTCTTTTGATTGTGAAGTGAAAGAAGAAAAAGAACAGGAGCCGTATTTTTTAATACGCTCTTCTAATTCTTTTACCACATCTTCCAATCTAATAGTATTTTTGACTTCTGCGGCAGTTTTTGTTTCAAAAGTTGGCTGTGAGTCTAGTATTGCTTTTGCGGTACTTTGCAGAGCAGAAAGTGTTATGTCGCTACTGGGAGAAAATACCACAAGTCTCTTTGGCATTTTTGCTCGGGTAAACGACACCTTTCTCCAATGCTTGTGCATTTCCCGTGCGAGTTTACGTATGTGAGTATACATCTGCAATCGCTCTTTTAGGTCTGATATATCCTCTTTTTCTTCTTCGGTTATCTCAAATTCAGGTATCAGCGTACGCGACTTTAGTAAAAGGAGTGTTGATGCAACGGTAGTGAAGTGGCTCGCCTGCGATAGCGGGACCCTCTCTTTATTTGAGATATAGTGTACATATTCATCTGCAACGGACGCCAGTGCAATGCCGCCGATATCTAATTGATTTTTCTCCACCATATCAAGAAGCACCTCAAACGGTCCTTTAAAGTTCTCCAAAGAAAGTGTAAACGAATCCTCCATAGCGTAAGTATACTATATGGTGATTAATCTATCGCTATATATTATGACCAAACTGGTATAAGACTTTTACATAAAAATAAAATAGAAATACTAGCGATTAATCGCTACATTGTAGATTGCGAAGTTTTATATATGTCGCTCTATTCTGAAAGACGAGTATCTATGCGATGCATATCGCGTGGGAATGGCACCGCTTCTTTCACATTTTCCAGTCCAAGCATACGCGCCGTGAATCGTTCCAATCCTGTGGAGCATCCGCCATGCGGAGGCACACCATACTTATGTAATTGTAGGTAGAAAGAAAATGTCTCTGGGTCCATACCACGTTCTTTAATAGTTTCAACCATTTTATCGTATTCATGGAATCGCTGGCTTCCACTATTTATTTCAAGTCCGCGGAATAATAGGTCGAAACTGCGTGACTTTTCAGGATTTTCGGGGTCAGGGTAGGTATAAAATGCTCGCTTCTTTGTTGGGAATTCGGTAATAAAGACAAAGTCGCTCCCCTTTTCTTTCTTCGCCCACTCACATATTTTTCGCTCGTGTTCCGGCTCCATATCCGGCTCACCCACAGCCTCTATCCCAAATTCTTTTTTCAAAATATCCTGGGCTTGCTCAAGAGTGAGGGTTGGAAATGTCTCTGTAGGTAATAGTGGTCTTTCTATATTAAATCGCTCAAATACATCAGTGTGTTTTTCACTTACCTGTGCACATACATCGCGTATGACACGCTCAAGCATATTCATTACATCTCTATGGTCTTTAATGAATGACATCTCAAAGTCCATTTGAGTAATTTCAGCTATATGACGAGTAGTAGCAGACTTCTCTGCACGAAAGACCTTTGCGATGGAAAAGGCGCGCTCAAACACACCGGTCATAATTTCTTTGTATAGTTGCGGGCTGGTAGCGAGGAATGCAGTCTTATCGTAAAAATAGTCTACTTTAAATACTTCAGCACCACCTTCGGCATCGCCGCCGACAAGAGCAGGTGCTTGGAACTCGGTGAAGTCGTTTTCTATAAGAGATTTTCTATATGATTGCACAATGGTGGCTGCAACTTTAAAGATGTCACGAGCGCGCTGTGTTCGCAATGTTAGTGGGCGGTTATCAAGAAGTGTATCAAGATTGAGTTCCGCGTCCATATCAAAAGGAAGCTCTTGTGCTTCGGAAAGTACTTCCACACTTTCAATGGCAAGTTCTACATCACCGTTTTGTTCGTTTTTTTTCATATTGTCTGGACGCTCATTAACCGTGCCGACCACCTCTACTACCCATTGCTCTCTGAGCTTTTCCACCTGCTCATCTGAAACAAGATCTCCCTTTATGATGGATTGTAC
>JALWTP010000017.1 GCA_027082835.1 Candidatus Kaiserbacteria bacterium | reverse complement strand
TAAGAGAAGTGACTTCAGTTGCGTTTTCAGCTTGACGCATACCGGTCCCTAATACTTGACTGATCTGTTGTGCTATCAAGTATCCGGGAGTAACCACTTTTTCTCTCTGTATCGTCCTCCCTCCTCCTATATCAACTGTTTCTGTTTTGGTAACCGGTATAAACCCATTTCCCCAGTTTAATTGTGTTTGATCATCTCTGACTGCTTTTTCAATTGCAGAATCAAGGGCAAGTTGTTGTTGTAATTGTACATAGTCTACATTACATCCGGGATTAGTATTATAAGTACTCCAAACATCTTGTATTTCGGAAACGGGCAGTGTGTTGTTTTTTAGACCGTCTATCTGTTGTTTGGTTAGTGGACAATTAAGCTTTTGACCCCGTGTATTTGCTGCATACTTTCGTATGAGAGCATCGCGTACTTGCGGCTTATATATTTCTGGAATGTTTGAGTTGTCTATGTTGTTTATAAAATCTTGAGCAACACGATCGCTTACCTTAAGGCGTCTCTGTGCCAAATTAGTAACGAATGCGCCGCTGCCGTCTTGTCCTTTTTGTGCCCAATCAATCACATTTTTAGCAACCAGAGAAAGCATTGTCTCTCGTGCAGAGGAAGCGATTCCGTCAAGTAGACATACTTTATAGGTAAGAATGCGTTGCTGATCAAAAAGTGCTGCATCAAATACTGGCACATGAGCCCCTTTTGGTCCTTGTGCTCCCACTGCGCCGTATTTTGCCCCGTTACAACCAAATACTCCTCCTTCAGAGAGTGTCTTTGCTGTTGCCGAAGTAGCTTGGGCATTTAAAGCATAAATAGGTAGGACCAGTGCTATCAGAAATATGAATGTGTATGTATAGAAAGATCTCATAGGGTATTTATATTATTAATAGTAAAGTATACGGCTATCTTTGAATATACTGCTTTAATGGCATCTTCGTAGGTTAGAAAATCTCGCGTCATAACCAATTCTTCTACTGGGTCGCTATGATTTTTTGCGATTGAGGAAAGTGTTTTTGCAAAGTCCGTATATGCATGAAGAAGTTCTATATGTGAGTCTATCAAAGTTTCTGGAACGGTAATTGATGCAAGCGCATCGCGAACATGCATATATATTTTTGCGTCGTCACGGAGAGTGGCAAAGTCAGCTTCGTTCTTTTGTGTATACGCTCTGCTGAGCGTAGTAAATTCGTATTCAGGAATTGCGCGTAATTCTTCCAATGCATTTGAAAAATCGGTCCTGTATTTTCTTATGTTCACTTCAGTGGCCTTAACAGTATGAATATCCTTTTTTGTATAGGTGTAGGTATGTAATACTGATGAGGAAAATGGAGTGTCAACAGCTTGTGCCACTACATATTTAAATGTTTTAGGGTTATAGGTGCCTTGTTGTTTGGTTTGTATATAGGTCCCAAATATAGTACGAGCCAAGGTGTCTGTTTGTGGTGTTTTAGATGATGTGGGGAGGGCGTTTGCAAGTGTTTGTTCTGCCTGGGCGACTTGTTGTGCATCGGATATACCGTCTCCATTAGTATCTTTTTTGGCAGGGTCCAATCCAAGGAGGCGCTCTTTCCAATCAGGCACTCCATCTCCATCAGTGTCTCTTTTGTAGGCCTCTGTTTGAAGAAGAGATTGTTGTTGCAAGTGGTGCGTAATAGGTTTTGTGTTGGTGACTGTTGTTGTGGGAGTAAAGTAGGGACTTTTCCATAATGCAAACACAAAAAGCATAACTCCGAAAAGCAGAGCAACACCAATACGATCGTTTATATGTACACGATAGTTCACAGGTATAGTATACCAGGCACTGGCAAGTGATTCAGGTGGGAACTGTTTACTTTGGGGACATTTTATAGACTGAATTGTTGTACATTAAATACCGACCCAGGCTCAAAAGTATCAAATACAATATTGTTTGTGGCAAATAAAGAAACCAATGTAGAGTATTGTGTTGCCACAGCTTCTGCTTTTTTGTTGTACGCGAGCAGCTTCTTTACCATAGCAGCATCTTTGGTTGACCCTTTGGTTATTGAAATAAGTCCTTCCCCCACTTGTATATATGCGTCCGCGACCGAATCATTTATTGACGGTACTGGATTTGCTATGTGTTTTATCTTTTCTCCAAATGCGATATAGTCGTTTCCCAATAGTGTGAGGGCACCAGTATCAGAATAATCATTTAAAAATGCTTTTACCCCGCTTATTTGATCGGTGTGTTGTGCTTCAAATGCTTGTAGTTGTGTACCGAGGGCGTTCCCATAGCTTCGTAAGTTTTTTTGATACTGTGTTTCTTCTTTTTTTACTATGGAAGTTGCAGAAGTATTAGACAAACCATTATTTAAAAATACATCTGCGGAATATGGAGTAAATGCGGGCGTGTTTTTTTGCTTTCCCATCAAGGTTGAAAATAGAGAAACGATATCTTGCGTATCAGATTGTACGGATTGAGTGCTTTTTGGTACAGGGGATACTATCTTACGAGTTGATGGTATTTTTTTCTGATAGAGATTGAGTGATTCATTCATTTTTGCAGGAGTGTCTGTGCGTCTTGTATCAGTAGGCAGTACTATTTTGCGTACTTTTTGCGGGGTGTTTTGTGCAAATGTTTTAGTGTCGTGTGTTTGGGGTACCGATTGTTTTTTTTCAAGAAACGCAATGCCGGCACCGACAGTGCCCGAGACAATCATAATGAGCATCAATATATATAATAGGTTTTTGTACGACATACATATAAGTATAGCGTATTCGTGTCCAAAGTAGTGTATTAATGTGTGTATCTAAAAGCACTTTTTGTAAAAATTGGTATCATACAAATATGAGTAGATTTAAAAATGTGCTAATAACTGCCCTCTTTGCTGGAATGGTATCTTTGGCATTGTTTGTGATAACACCACAAAAAACCGAAGCATTTTCATGGGGGGGACAATTCACCTCAGTGATCCCGTGTATGGGTGGCAATATTTGGGTAAGTGTAAGTGCTCCAAGAGGTGGTGCATTTATATGGACACCCATAACTAAAACATTCCAATATGGTCCTCCGCGACATGCCGGACAGTATGGTCTTGGATTAGCTGGACCTCCAACATTCTGCTTAGTGTCTCCATTTCCTGTAATTCCCATTCCAGGGATAATTATGCTGATGCTTGGAACCAGTCAATAATACGGCAGCGTATCCTATGACATTTATTTATCAAATGTTTTTGCCAGTGAAAACCACTCATCTACCGAAAGCTCTTCCGCGCGTGCAGATGCGGAATGACCAAGCGACAACAGCGCTTTCTGCAAGACTTCTTTTGAGGCAAAGCTTACCAAGTTGTTTACCAATGTTTTTCTCTTATTGGCAAAACCGCTTTTAACCAGTAGAAAGAAGCGTTCCTCTGAAAGTGAATTGAGAGAAAATAGTTTTTTTGAAATGGAATCTATATGCAGAATTGCCGAGTCTACTTTCGGTTTTGGATTAAAGTATCGGGCTGGTACCGTTTCTACATATCGTGGCGCACCGTATGCTTTGACTGAAATGCTCAGCAATGACTCTTTTCTGTCTCTGGCTATCCGTGCCGCAACTTCTTTTTGTACCAAAAGAGTCATACTGGTTGGTTGAAACTTGGTTTCCAAAAAGAAACGAATAATACCACCTGTTATATAGTATGGTATGTTTGCAATTATTTTGTACGGTGCGCTGTATACTTCGCTCAAATCTATAGAAAGCACATCGCCTTCCACTATATGAAGGCGTCCTGATGATAATTCATCTTGGAACGACTCTTTTAAAATACTCACCATATCTGCATCAGTCTCCACTGCATATACGATAGAACCTGCCTCTAAAAGTGCTCGTGTAAGCACTCCCTTCCCTGGTCCTATTTCAAGCACGCGATCATTTTTTTCTATGGCACCAGCACGCAACATTGTATGCAGTGTTTTTTTTGAGGTGAGAAAGTGTTGTCCGAGATGTTTCTTTGCTTTCATAGTTATATTTTTTCAAATCTCTGTATTCCGTCTTTTGTTTTTCCTATAAATAGGTTGTACGGCCGTATCCACAGCGTACCTTTCGGGTATGATGGGCTGTCATAGAGCGATTTATACACCACCAGCTTTTCAAGGGTCTCGCTATGAATACCTATGCCCAATACCTCATACTCACCACCTTTGAAATGTCGGTATTTTCCCGTTTCCATATATGTATACTACATAATAATGCTTTGCGTGTATACACAATAGTTTCTCCATTAATTAAAAGTCTATAAGGTCTACTCCTCTTTCGTGTGGAGGTTTATGTTCGCCGAGAATGTCCATTGCATCCAAACCAATATCTTCTATAAAGGAAGAAATCACTTGTATGGATTGTGAACCAAAAATGGTCCGTATAACAGCGTGAGATAAAGATACACGCACGCGTGCTCGTGTGAGTGCTACATAAAAGAGTCGCCTTTCTTCTTCGTCATCGGTGTTCTCGTCCATAGATTCGTGTGGGAAGAGTCCTTCTTCTAATCCGACAATAAATACATAATCAAATTCAAGGCCCTTTGCTGCGTGTACTGTCATCAGTGTCACCGAGTTGGTGTTTTTTTGTAGAGAATCCTGATCGGTTGCAAGTGAAGCATCTTCCAACAGTTTCTCTATACCCGCCTCTGGTGGCATTTCATCATACTTTTTTGCCAGTGTCGCGAGCTCTTTTATGTTTTCAAGTCGTTCATGGTCCTCTTCTCCTCCTGCGAGTAATTTTTTTTCAAGTCCGCTTTCTTTAACGACAAATTGAATGGTTTCAGATGGACGAGCAGCAAGTGCTGTTTTTTGTATGCGTGCTAAAAGTGTTTTAAAATCTACCACTTTCTTTTGTGCGGCGGGAGTAAGCTCATTTTCTTTATGAAGGAGCATCTTTGAGAGTGTCATTTTCCCTATTCCGCGCGGCGGCGTACTTACAATACGCGCGATATCGCCTTGTGCATCCGGGTTGAGTGACGCGCGTATGTAACTCAGTATGTCTTTTACTTCTGCACGCTCAAAGAAGCGTACGCCAAGTACTTGATACGGTATTTGAGAGTCTAAAAAGTGCTGTTCAAGCACACGAGACTGGTAATTGGCGCGATACAATACCGCTATGTCTTTTGGTTTAACACCATTTTGTATGAGTTCAGCACACTGCGAAACAACAAAACGCGCTTCATCATCTTCACTGTATGCACTGTATAGTGCGATGTCTTCGCCGTCGGCGTTTTCTGTAAAGAGTTTCTTTTCTTTTCGGCGTACATTTTTTTCTATGATGACATTTGCGGCATCAAGTATCTTTTTTGTTGAGCGATAGTTTTGTTCCAGTTTTATGAGGGTTGTTCCCGGAAATTCTTCTTCAAAGGTGAGTAAATTGCCTATATTGGCCCCGCGCCATGAGTAGACTACCTGATCTATGTCACCCACCACACAAATATTTGCTTCCTTTCCAACGAGTAATTTTGTTATTTCAAATTGTACTAAGTTTGTATCTTGATACTCGTCTATGTGTATGTGTGCCCACCTTTGGTGCAGGTGTTTTTGAACATCAGGATTGTTCCTAAGGAGAATACTTGTCTTTAAAAGAAGATCGTCAAAGTCTAGGGCACTTTCTTTTTTGAGTTCACTTTCATAGTGTTCCCATATTCTGTTTATAGTATGACGGTAGGTATCTGAAATATCTATAGAATAATCACCATGCGATACTCCGTTTGCTTTTTGACGGGATATCTTCCCTAAAACTACGCGAGGCTCAAATTGTTTTGGGTCAAGTGAGAGCTGTTTCAAAACACGCTTGATAACACGAATACTGTCTGCTCGGTCAAAAATAGTGAAATGTTTTTTAATACCTATGTGATGGGCGTATTCTCGCAACAGTGCCACACCAAGAGAGTGAAAAGTGGTGACATACGGGGTGTTTTTCGCGTGTATGGGGCGATTGTATGCAGGTGTTGAGCCAAGACGATCTGCAACGCGCTCTTTCATCTCGTTTGCCGCTTTGTTGGTAAAGGTAAGTGCGAGTATTTCATTTGGGGCAATGCCTGTTTGTATAAGATGGGCTATCCGCTCAGTGATAACGCGTGTTTTGCCGGACCCTGCTCCCGCAAGTATCATCAGTGGCCCTTTTGTATGCTCAACCGCCTTTTTTTGCTGTTCATTTAAGTTCATATTATTGTATGCGTCAGCAAACTATATCATACATCTATAGCAGGTATATATTTTTATCAAAAAGTATTGACAGAAGTCATTTCCACTTGTATTATATTAACACTCTTGCGAGAATTATTGCAGGGGGTACAGTTTACTGTAAGGGAAATGAAAGTTTCGGTCTTCCCTTGTGAATAGTAATGTATTCACTTATTTAGGCTTATCACACAAACCGATCAGGACTCTGATTCTCATTTACGCACACGAGTAAAGAGACAGACGACACATATACCATATGCAATTTGGCGTAGCGCCGTATCTGTATTTATCTTGGTAACTATTACAATTCCACTCGGAGCACAGGCAGGTGTTCTTGGGGATATTTTTGCGTCTTTGTCTTCAACTATTATCTATACCACCAAATCCGCGTATAACTCACAAACCATCCCCCTTCCCGAAGCTGCCTACAATATAGACCCGAATCCCTCTAAAGGCGGCGGTGATATTATTATTGTTAATGACTCTGCACTTCTTCCTGCTGCAGGACCATCAGGAGCTATCGGAAACATTGAAGAAAGTACACTACACAATAATAATGGTCAGATAAGTATCTATGTAGTGCGAAAAGGAGATACTTTAAGCGAAATAGCAAAGATGTTTGGTGTTTCTGTTAATACCATTCGCTGGGGTAACGATATATCTCGCAGCTCGTCTATACGCCCAGGACAAGAATTGGTTATCCTACCGGTAACCGGTATTAAATACACTGTTAAACGAGGAGGAACACTGCGCGATATTATAAAATTACACGGAGGCAATTTAGACGAAGCAGTTGCCTATAATGGATACGGGGCTGATGAAAAGCTCTCAGCAGGTACTGAGGTAATTATTCCCGATGGTGAATTGGCGGCTCCTAAAAATACCAAACGACTTATACACAGTCGCTATAAACGGTCATATACTTATAATCCGGCACATGATACCGGAGGTCCGGCATATGTTGGTTATTATATACGGCCACTGTTGCATTATGTTAAAACACAAGGACTGCATGGATACAATGCAGTTGACCTTGCAGCACCTATAGGTACACCTATTATGGCATCAGCATCAGGTACAGTCGTATTGGCGCGTGGGTACGGATGGAACGGAGGATACGGAAAGTATGTGGTCATAAGGCACAGTAACGGAACACAGACACTCTATGCGCACGCTACAAAGGTTATTGTTTCGCGTGGACAACATGTGGTTCAAGGACAAGTGATTGCGTATGTGGGATCTACCGGAAAATCTACCGGGCCACACCTTCACTTTGAAATTCGTGGAGCAAAAAACCCGTTCTAATTTTATAATTCTTGCTTTGGTCTATAAGCAAGCGCTTCTAAAAGATGCGCTTCTTTTATTTCAGTTGAGCCTTCTATGTCTGCTATAGTTCGTGCCAGTTTTATTACTCTATGATACGAACGAGGCGATAAATCTAATTTCTTAGCCGCAGTATTAAGTATGTCGGTGCATTTTTGAGATAGTGAAATGTGATGTGCAATACCTTGTGCCGACATGCCACTGTTAAGACGATCCCTTTTTCTAAATCGCTTGTATTGTGTCTCTCGGGCGTGTTGCACCTGTTTGCGTGCAGAGTCAGTTTCATCTGAAGTGTGTTTTTCGGTTAATAGTGTACCGTGATCCACTGCTCCCACTTCTATCCACATATCAATTCTATCCATAATAGGTCCTGATATTTTTTGTTGATAATTACGCAACAAAGTGGGAGAACAAGTGCATTTATTGGTGCCATAAAATCCGCATGGACAGGGGTTCATTGCTGCAATGAGTATAAAGTCAGAAGGAAATATCTCTGATCCTTTAGCTCGTGATATAGAAACCACCCTATCTTCAAGGGGCTGTCGCAAGGCATTGATTACTTTTTTCTCAAATTCAGGGAACTCATCAAGAAAGAGCACCCCTTTGTGTGCGAGAGTCACCTCACCGGGTTTTGGTATGGTACCACCACCTACGATAGATACATAGCTGGCAGTATGATGAGGACTTCGCATTGGAGCGTCGGTAATAATATTCCCACGCAGTGTACCCGCTATTGAATGTATTTCGGTTACTTCAAGGGATGCCTCATAGGAAAGCGGTGGCAATAGTGATGCGAGTGCTTTAGCAAGCATGGTTTTTCCGGTGCCGGGTGGTCCAAAAAGTGCAATGTTATGACCGCCTGCAGCTGTAATAACGAGTCCTCGTTTCGCATGGTCTTGTCCCTGTATGGCGTCAAATGTATGAAGAGGATTTGGTGCATTTTTATGCTGTGCCAAGTTATTTTTATATGGGTTTATACGCGACTCTCCTCGGAGATGCCCTATTATTTCAGAGAGTGTTTCAATAGGGTAAATACTAATATCTTTAATAAGTGATGCTTCTTGTACATTGTGTAGAGGAACAAATACCTCACGCGCCCCCGCCTCTTTTGCACATCGTACAAACGAGAGAACTCCCTTGGCTGGGCGCACATGACCGTCAAGCGATAGTTCGCCTAAGAAAAATTGTGATTGATGGAGCAGTGGTATTTCTCCTACTGCAGATAAATAAGCAAGCGCAATAGGTATGTCAAAAAGAGGTCCTTCTTTGTGTACTGACGCGGGAGCAAGAGAGACGGTTATTTTTTGATTACTATTTTTCGGTGGTTTGAACTTAGGGTCTTTACTAAAATCAGTGTTTTTTATAGCTGCACTTACCCTGTCGCGAGATTCTTCTACTGCTTTGTCGGGTAATCCAACCACTGAGAAAGAATGCAATCCTTTTGCAATATCAATCTCCACCACAATAGGGATTGATTTAAAGAGAGTTGCCTGGGCACTTGATACTCGCGCAAAAGACATAGAAATAGTATACATTACAAATAACACACAAAGGTGCATACACACATAATGTAAAAAACTCGGATATTTCCGAGTTTTTTACATAGTGTAGGTTAGTTTTCGTGTTCTAAGCAGGTGGTTGCTGCCGGATTTGCTTCGAGACGCTCTATCGGTATTGGTTTGTTGTCGTTTTCACATATTCCATAGGTGCCATTTGCTATACGCTTAAGTGCGTCATTAACATTCTTGTAGCGTACTTCAAGTTCAGATACAACAGCGTCGTTCGCCATACTCTCTTCAAAACTATCAGCAAGCACTTGTGCATCAGCTGTTTCTGTAGATACTTCCCCTGCTGTACCGTGCCAATCATCTTTATTGATTGTGTCTAATCTACCGATATCGGCAAGCTCGGTTTCGAGTACCGCTTTTTCTTTTTCCAATAATGCTTTTAATTCGCTTATTTTTTCATCATTCAACATAGATATAGTATACAATAATTTATACACTTTTTCATTATCTTTGTAATATATTATTTTGCTACTTTAATTCTATTTGCTATTTCTTTAAGTGTTTTTTTGTCTGTCGTGATAATTAAGGTTGAGTTGTTTATAAATGAATAAAGCAAAAGAGGTTTATGTGTGTCGCTGTAGAGAACGCGCAGATCCATATTATTGTATACCTCATCTATGAACTGATTCTTTGTAGGTTGTTTGTGAGCATCACTAAATAATGGAGATGTATCAGAAAGCATTGTTTTTTCCCACTCCAGAATACCGCTAAATGCATAATTATATGATGATACTGTGGTTACTATAAAAGGATTATTACCACTGTCGGTAACATAGATGCCAAACATATATGGATCGGAAATATAATCAGTAAATCCCTTTGGGGCAGATGTAAATAATGTGTGAAAGAACTCCTTGGCAGACAAATGTTTGACAACTGTTTCTTGCTGTATGGTTTTAGGGTCTAGGACTTTCGTAGCATATAATTCCGTTGCGGTACCCGGTACAAAGAAAGAAGACCCTCGTACATTTGATAGAAACTCCAAAAGTTGATGAGGTGGCCTGTCTGCAAGGTCTATTTTTTGTCGTTTCTCTACAAAAAACATACTTTTATCAAGGTGTGTTTGTACTTGGGTAGATGTATTTAGTTTATATGCGTAATATCCGCCTATGGTTATTGCAATACTCACCAATAGAGTAATAACTGTTAAAGAAATAAACACAGATGCTTTCCAAGGATCTTTTTGTTTTATGAGTTCTTCTTTCTTTTTTTGTGTATCACTTTCAAGGGCTGCTATTTTTGCGATGGACATCTTTTTACTGCGTACCAAATTTTGCACATCATCTCCAAAAGTATGAACTACTGCTTCGCTGCGCGTCTCTTTTTTTTCTGTTGTCTCATTTTGAAGCTCTTTTTCTTCAGAGTTTTCTTGCGCTTTTGGGACGATATTCTCTATTTCCGTTTTTTTCTCCGGAAATGCCATTGTGGCATCAGTTTTAAATATGCGCAGTACAGCATTTACTAAAGACCCGTGTTTTACTTTTGGGGTTTCTTGCGAATCCTTTTCGTTTTGCACATCTTCTGAAGTGGTATGCTCAGGTTCTTTATTTGTCTGGTTGTGTATGTCCATGATCGTTTTGTTTTGGGGCTTTCGGAGCTTGTACACCTTTGCTTTCTGCAAAGTGTGGGTCGCGATCTTTTATGGATAGATTTATTCTGTTTTTATCATCTATCTCTTTGATTATAACAGGAACTGTTTCTCCTTCCGATACAACATCGTTTACATTGTTTATACGAAATGGAGCAAACTCTGAAATGTGTACTAATCCTTCGGTATTTGTGCCTATTTTTACAAATGCACCAAAATCCATTATACGTGTAACAACACCATCAAATATCTCTCCTGCTGTATATTCGTGAGTAAGTTCCTCTATTATCTTACTTGCTTGCTCAGGTGCTTCACCTTTTCCGGTGATAAAGACTGACCCATCGTCTTCTATGGTGATTTCGTCTACCCCAGTTTCATCTTTTATTCCGTTGATTGTTTTACCGCCGGGGCCGATAACGAGACCAATTTGATCTTCCTTTATATGTAGAGAAACAATCT
The DNA here is from genome assembly GCA_027082835.1 of Candidatus Kaiserbacteria bacterium. GTDB lineage: Bacteria > Patescibacteriota > Minisyncoccia > Phycocordibacterales > UBA2100 > UBA2100. The sequence goes on along the minus strand of JALWTP010000017.1, from coordinate 12,107 downwards.
TTGGAGCGCGAACGCTGATATTTTCTCTCGGCTCTGCAATGGCGTCGTGCATCACATCAAGGATTTGCAAACGAGCCTCTTTTGCTTGGGTAAACGCTTCTGATAGTACCGTAGTTGGTACTCCTGATATTTTCACATCCATCTGTACTGCTGTTACGCCTTCTGTTGTTCCCGCTACTTTAAAGTCCATATCTCCAAAGTGATCTTCCGGACCCTGTATGTCGGTTAATATTTTATAATCCCCTTTTTCGTTGCTCATCATACCCATTGCGATCCCTGCGACTGGTCGTGTAATTGGGACTCCAGCGTCCATAAGCGCTAGTGTGGATCCGCAAATACTTGCCTGTGAGCTTGAGCCGTTACTTGCCATTGTCTCCGACACGATGCGTATGGTATATGGGAATATTTCCTTGGAAGGTAGCACGGGAACGAGTGCTTTTTCGGCGAGTGCTCCGTGCCCTATCATTCGACGATTAAATCCGCCCACGCGTCCTGTCTCTCCTACCGAAAATGGAGGGAAGTTATAGTGGTGTATGTAGCGTTTTTTTGTATCTTGGCTTTCTATCGTGTCTATGAGTTGTGCATCATCAGGTCCTCCCAATGTAAGGGCCGAGAGTACATGAGTGCCACCTCGGTAGAATATACCGGTTCCATGAATAATGTCGGAAACACCACCTGCTTGTGCGTAGAGTGGGCGAATTTCGTCCATTTTGCGTCCGTCTTGTCTCCTATTGTTCTCAAGCGCCTCTGTGTGTACGAGTGCATCAATCTGCTCTTCAAAATAGTCACCAGCGTTTGCGGATTCATCTGGAAGCTTTTCTGAAATAATCTCCATCCATTCTTTTTTAAGTGCATAGGCACCTTCATCTCCAAATACATACTCAGACATTTTAGATGCAATTTTCTCATCAAATAGTTGTAATAACTCGGCACTTTTTTCAGGTTTTTCTATAACGATTTTCTCTTTTCCTATTTCTTCTATAATACTTTGTTGCCATTTCTGAAGTTCGTTATGTACATCTGCGGCATTCTCCAATCCTTTCACAATGGTTTCTTCGGATACTTCCGATGCACCAACTTCAATCATATTGATATTGCCGTCTTTACCACAGGCAAGGAGGTCTAGCCGTTCTTTCTCTGAAGTTCTTTGAGCGTATGCAGGATTTATTATAAAGGTGTCATCTCCGTTTACGAGCCCAATACGCACCGCACTTACTGGGCCACTCCATGGTATGGATGATACTCCCAAGGCAAGAGATGCTGCAATAACTCCAAGTACATCAGGGTCTTCCTCGTCAATTGCAAGAACACTTACAATTACTTGTATATCCCTGCGAAGTGAGTGGTCAAACAATGGGCGTATGGTTCTATCAACCACGCGTGCACTTAGGATTGCCTCTTCAGACGGCCTTCCCTCTCTGCGCATAAAGCGACTTCCCAAAATAGCACCTGCTGCATAAAATTTCTCCTCAAATTCTACGGAAAGTGGGAAATAGTCCATTCCCGAACGCTCTGATCCCATTACGGCCGTTGCCATTACGGCAGTATTGCCATAGCGCAAAATAACCGATCCGTCCGCTTGATCTGCTAAATCAGTAAATTGTGCGGTTAGAGTTTTGCCGCCAATTTCTATTGAATATTCTTTTTTTTCCATAACTTTATTTTGTATGGTGTAGAGATTGCAGTACTACACAAGTATGTGCATCACTGTATATCTCCACGCCATAGCGATTAATTAATAACTACCATCACTGTATCAGAATATACATAATAAAGAAACGGGCTTTGCCCGTTTCTTTATTACTTAATGTGTATAAGTATAGTGGATACTATTTTATTTTTGGAAGCTTCCATCCGCGGTGTGCGATAAGGTATTTTTTTGGATCTTGGTCCATATCTATAAACTCATCGCAAACCTCTCTTAGTTTGCTTGAAGATGACTTTCCAAAGCTTATAACTTCCACTTGGCATCCTTCGTGCTTTTGTAGATATTCTACGAGAGGTATAAAGTCGCCGTCACCGGTTGCCAAGATAACCGCGTCTAATTTTGGTGAGAGTGTAACGGCATCAATTGCCATTCCCACATCCCAATCTGCCTTTTTTGCCCCTCCAAAAAATATTTGAAGGTCTTTCGTTTTTATCTCAATGCCGAGTTTATTCATCGCTTCAAAGAAGTTTTGCTCATCACCTGACTCTGTGGTGACAACATATGCTCGTGCACGAACAAGGTGTCGCCCCGCGAGGCTTTCTTTTAAAACATTTCCAAAGTTAACTTTTGCATTATATAGATTTTTTGCGCTGTGGTAGAGATTTTGTGTATCAATAAAAATACCGACTCTCTGTCCTGGGTGTTTGATAACTGTCATATATATAGTAAGTGTCTTAATGTATATAAAAATTCGACCGTTTATATCATACCTCAAATACAAAAATCGTGCGTGCACGATTTTTGTAAAACAAGTAATTTGTGGAGAGGAATTATTTTTTCAATCCAACAGCTTTCACAAGTGCTGTGTATGCTTTGTTGTTTTTCTTCTCTAAATACTTCAAATGTTTACGACGATCTGCAACCATTTGTAGCAATCCTCGTCGTGAGTGGTTGTCTTTATGGTTTTTCTTGAGGTGTGAAGAAAGTTCCTCTATTCGTTTACTTAAAATTGCAACCTGTGCCTCCGGTGAACCGGTGTCACTATCGTGTCGCTGTGCTTTTTTCAAAGCATTTGTTTTTTGTCTTTTTGTAAGCATGATATAAATATGTCCGAATTACGCATCGGACTGTGCAAATATAGCACAGTTACCCCAAATTGGCAAGTGTATGTACTAGTCCACCACATTTGGCACTCTCTCTGATAAATCCTTCACCATGTATTGTAAAGGAGACACCATATGTCGCAAAATAATTATAGAGCGTGATATACTTAGTATGTATGAGTACCCAACTACATGATTTGCGACAGGAGTTCTTGGAATATCTTGAGATAGAGCGAGGGCGCGCTGTTAAGACGGTTGAAAATTATTATCGGTACCTTGATCGGTTTTTTGAACATTCAAAAGTAAAAAGCCCAAAAGACATTACAGAAGCGAAGGTGCGTGAGTTTCGCTTGTGGCTCAATAGACAACCTGCCCCAAACGGAGATACGCTCAAACGCAAAACCCAAAACTACTACCTAATCGCCATCCGTGCTTTTCTGAAGTTTTTGCGCAAGCGAGGTATTACAAGTCTCTCCCCTGAGAAGATTGAGCTCGCAAAGGTGCCACAGAGAGATTTAGACTTAATAACGCGAAAAGAATTGGACAGACTCCTCGCCTCTCCTATGAAAGAGTATGCGGAGAATGAAACTGAAACAGGGCGACTACGGGCTCTGCGCGATAACGCAATACTGCAATTGCTTTTCTCTACCGGATTGCGGGTGTCGGAACTTGTTTCACTGGGAAGCGACATAGATTTGTCTAAAGATGAGATGTCTATTCGTGGAAAGGGCGACAAAGTGCGCGTGGTCTTCTTTTCAAAAGAAGCAAAAGATGCAGTGAAAAAGTATTTGGATGCACGCAAAGATATGGACGAAGCGTTATTTGTAAACATGGGGCGAAATGCAAACTTTAATGACGGACTGCGACTGACTTCGCGCAGTGTGGAGCGCATCGTAAAACACCACGCTACGCGCGCGGGAATAACTAAAAAGGTGACACCCCATGTGGTGCGACATAGTTTTGCTACCGACCTTCTGCAAAACGGCGCAGACATACGCAGTGTGCAGGCACTGCTTGGACACGCCAACATTGCAACAACACAGGTATACACACATGTAACAGATAAGCATTTGAAGGAAATACATCATAAGTTTCATAACAAAGAAACAAGAAGTTAGAGTTAGTAACGGCACCAACATAAAAACAGGCGGACGAACTGAGTTTGCTTGAGTTAAACTATCAACCGCAATAATTCCAACCCTAAACAAAACACTTCCTGAGTAGTACGGTAATCAAAATGCCTTCCATGTTGGTTCAGTTAACTGAACCAATGATAACGGAGCTTCATTTTTTATTATATTTTGCATTGAGTTTATTTAAACCCTTCCATCTTCCTTTTCCATATTCTGGCATTCCTCCCCGGAGAATTACTTCTACCGTTGACCAAAACTTATTTTGATCGATATCAGATAGTATAGAATGATTTAGTATTGATGCGGACTTTTTATGGCCCAGTTTCTTTTTTACAGAAAAAACAGTAGCCCTGCTTACCTTGAGGACATTCATTATCTCATTCCAAGAATATTTTTTCTCAAGCATCATCATAACTGCCAGTCTCTTTGCAAGCATAATCTTTTCCGAGTCGGTGAGTAGATTATTTATATACTCCCTACCGGCATTGGTGTCACTAAGGGAAAGGATAGTTTTCATAAATTGAGCATATATTTTTTCGCGGGTTTCATCCGAGAGTTTGTTTTTTGAAATATTAACCATAGGTGCTATTGTACATTGGTTCAGTTAACTGAACCAGTTATGTTTGAAGCAGTGGAGTTGATAAGTGTTGTTGCGAGTAGTATAGAGAAACGGTATGTTATAGGTAGGTCATAGGCGTGCGGATCGCAAGGGGCGGGCTCGTATTCAGGTCGCAATGCGGCTGGCTGAGCATGATCAGAATTGAACATTCAACTTAGGAGGATCATCGTGTCACGACGACATACCTTAAAATTCGTTCCTGGGTGGTTTAGGTGGCGACTGCCACCTATCTACTACAGGTTCGTATGGCAGAAAGGAAGGTGATCCGGTATCTCGCCTTATAGCTTCGGGTGTTCAAAAGAAGCTGCTGGACCGAGGGGGCTCTCTCCCCTCGGTCTTTGTTGTTATGTGGGTGCCTCATTATTAAATAAATGTGGTACTCTTTTTGGTATGAAAATAGTTTCGTGGAATGTAAATGGATTGCGCGCAGTCCATAAAAAAGAAAAGTTTAAAGAAGTGTTTGCACTGAAACCGGATATTGTATGCTTACAAGAAATAAAAGCATCAGAAGACCAGCTTCCTGAAGAGGTAAAAAATGTTGATGGCTTTTATGCATACTTTAATTCTTCTCAAACAAAAAAAGGCTACGCCGGCACAGCGCTCTATGCGAAACAAAAGCCATTGAATGTTTCATATAATCTGCCAGAGCATATAACGACCAAACACAATATGGATGAGGATGCATATGGCGAAGTAAACAGAGAAGGACGAGTCATTACTGCGGAGTTTGATACATTTTTTGTTGTCACAGTTTACACTCCCAACGCAAAAGACGACCTGTCGCGACTTCCTCTTCGTCACAATGTGTGGGATCCGGCATTTCTTGAGCACTGTGTGGAACTACAGGCACGCAAGCCCGTTATCTTTTGTGGAGACTTAAATGTGGCGCATACACCACTTGATCTTGCGCGACCAAAAGAAAACGAGGGAAACAAAGGATATACGAAAGAAGAGCGAGAAGGAGTGGACAACATACTTTCTGAAGGATTTACCGACACACTACGACATCTGTATCCTGAAAAAGAAGGACTGTATACATGGTGGAGCTTTTGGGGCACGGCGCGTGAGCGGAATGTGGGATGGCGTCTTGATTATATTTTCTCAAGTGAAACGCTTGATGAGGTACTGTTAAGTGCAGATATTCACCCTGATATATATGGGTCGGATCATTGTCCGGTATCAGCACAATATGATTTCTGAGTAAAATAAGTGTAAAGGACATTATAAAGGACATAAAGGACAAAGAAAAATATATTCCGTGTCCTTTATAATGTCCTTTATGTCCTTTATCCACATTTTCGTGTCCTTTATAATGTCCTTTATGTCCTTTAGAAGGTATACTACCTTTCAGAGCCGTTCTTTAAAAGTTCTTTTCTGTACTTTGTATCGTGTTAGGTATCAACTGAATACGCATAAAGCGTAAAAAATGTACACACACAACTCCACTATTTGCACACTCATTATGTTGTGAAAATATAATGTGTCGTGTTTAACAAAAAGCTCTCTTTTTGTTTTAAAAATTTTGATGATACCGTACACAACACAAAAACCGTCATTAGGAATCTTGAGATTCGTAAAAAATAGACACGAATTCAATTATAGTGTTTTATCGAGACCGCCTTCGGGCGGTTTTTGTGTTTTAGGGGTGATCTTCCTACAGAATTGACGCACTTTGTTGTCGCACCACGAAGCCCTACCCTACATGATGTTTCTTCTGTAATGCTTGAATTTGTTTGTCGTCTTCTTCTTCCATTTTTTCTTTTCCTTGTTCACCCTTTAATCGTAGTGCCGCGTCTGAGAGTTTTGCGAGTTCAGTTGCCTTTTTATGTAAATATTCTTCTGTATTTTTGAGGGGGTCGTCCAGTACTTCTTCAAGGAGTGCATGCAATATCCATCCTACTCGCGGTCCCGGTCCGGTGCCGAGTATCTCAATTATTTCACGCCCATTTATTTTAAGCATCGCAACAGAAATAGGATCACGAAGTGCTTCATCTACCATTGCTTTGTATTTTCTAAATCTAAACGGCTGTTCTTTTGGTCGTCCGGTACCGATACGATCGCAAGTACGCAGATCTAAAAGTTCTTGTATGTGCTCCTCCCCTACATTGCGTATCATACGGCGTACCGCACTGAGCGTTATCTTATCTGGGTCTGAGAAAAACATATGCCATCGTACGAGGCTTATAACGGTTGCGGATATATCTTTTGGATACTTTAATCGCTCAAGTATTCTTTTTGTCATCTTTGCGCCGATAACCTCATGTCCATGAAATGTCGGTTCGTTCTTTTTATAGTCCATTCGTTTGCTTGCCGGTTTTCCTATGTCATGCAGAAGTGCCGCAAGACGCACTTCAAATGAGTAATCTTTATCTGCTGCGTGTTGCAGACTGCGCATAAGGTGTTCAAATACATCAAAAGAGTGTGCTTGATTTTGCATACAGCCAATTCCCTCTTCCAGTTCGGGAATGATGTATGAAAGCAACTCAAATCGTTGGATAAAAAAGAGCGCTTGCATAGGATTCTGAGACGATATGATACGGTTAAATTCGTCTCTGATGCGCTCCTTGGATATCTTTTCAAGCAATGGTGCGTTTTCTGCTATGGCAAGCGAAGTAGCAGAGTCTATGGTAAAGCCAAGTTCAGAAGAAAGACGCACCGCGCGAAGCATACGCAAGGCATCTTCTGAAAAACGCTTTGAAGGACTCCCCACCGTAGTGATTTTTTTCAGTCGTATGGCATCTTGCCCGTTGTATGGGTCAACAATCTTGTTCTTTGCGACATTGTATGCAATTGCATTCATAGTAAAGTCGCGTCTTTTAAGGTCGTCGTCCAATGAGGTACTAAAAGTAACAGAATCGGGATGGCGTGCGTTTGAATAGGTTGATTCGGTGCGATACGGTGTTATTTCTATAACGGCAAGCGTAGGATCGTCAGAGTTTGTTTTTACCCCTACGGTGCCGTATGAGTTTTCATAAAAAGAGTCAGGGAAAACGGCTTGTATTTCCTCCGGAGTTGCGTTTGTGGTTACATCCCAGTCTTTTGGTGTTTTATTGAGTATAAGATCGCGCGTACAGCCACCTACGAGATATGCTTCAAATCCCCCATCTTCTAACTGAGTCACCACATCAAGCACCTCTTTTGGAATAGAGTATTTCATTGTGTATCAGTATACTATATATCGTACATAAGTTGCGTAATATTGCACATAGCTAAATGCATAGTTCTAAAAACAAATTATTTGTTGAATATAATTCAAAACAGTAGTACTGTATGGGAATGCACCCGTGGTGAAATGGATATCACAACGGTCTTCGGAACCGTTTTTGGGGGTTCGAGTCCCTCCGGGTGCACCACCAAACAAACGAACCCAACACGAATAGTGTTGGGTGATTTTGTTTGTTGCACACTGAGGTACTCGAAAAAAGGTGCGCTCGAAGACCGTCGTAGCGTAGCGGAGACGGAAAGCGCCGTCGGGGTCGCGTCGCTTGGTATTTTAGAGTGCGGAGCACGACTAAAATAGCTAGCAAAGGTGACCGAGTCCCTCCGGGTGCACTACTAAGCAAATGAATCCAACACGAATAGTGTTGGGTGATTTTGTTTGTTGCCAAAAACATTAATCTGTGGCAATGTTCCATTAGCTTGAACACAACACGGAGGAGAAGATGAAACACTTCGTTATAGCAGGTGTCGCTATGCTCGTATTCCTCCTTGGAGGAATGAAAGGTGCTTTTGCTGCGCGGTATGATGTGCAGCAGTGTATCAATGAGCGGATTTCAGGATTGATAGCAGGCACACATAGTCCTGATGAATATGTCGCAATCCGCACATATTCTCTGCGTATTCTCGGAAGAGGGTGGAAATATGTCTTGAAAAAAAGACATGCAGAAGTTAATCCTGAGGTGGTGCTTAAGGAAATGGATTCCGTGATTCGCGTTGCCTTGAGAGAAATTGCTACGAAATACCGCAAAGACTTCAAGGGGGCGACCGTCAAGATAGTTGGAACTCCCAAAAATACTAGGAGAACACAGTATCTTGCCAGAGCCGTGCTTACGGTTCCAGACGGACAGTTTGCCGGAAGACACAATCTCCGAGCAATAATCTATTTTACCCAAAGTGGTAATTGCAGGATTCAAATGTTGCAGATTACTATACTGGGCACGGATATCATTTCAATTCTGAATTGGCTCAATGCCAAGGATGAGGTGCAAGCCCTGCTCAAAAAGTATGGACTGAACTGAGACAGGCCCCATTGCAGGGGTCTGTTTTTTTATTTGATTCCCCGTCAATATCGGCTATAATCAAGTGCACCGCGGCCATGGTTAAGTGGTATAACAGGTCCTTGCCAAGGATCAGTCGGGAGTTCGATTCTCCCTGGCCGCACACCTTTAAAAAGCACCTCGTACGAGGTGCTTTTTAAAGGTGTGCGGCCCTGGCCTCTCATCAAACTGGTGCTTTTTAAAGGTGTGCAGCCTTAGTTATATCACATAAACTATATTTGTAGCGTATATATATTTTCACAAGTAACGATTTTTATGATTGAAAGTTAATTAGATACTGCAAAAATCTTAAACGGTTTATTTACAGGTCCAATTCCCTTTCCGTGTCCTTTACATAGTTATAAAGGACAAAAATTGGTGATAACTCTGGGGATATTGGGGATAAAGGACAAATTTTTGTCCTTTATCCCCATATATGTCCGTTATCAACAGGGTTTTACACAGAAATGTCCTTTATAACTTTAAAATGTTTCTTACGAAACACCACTCTCTATGCTTATGCTAAGGCACTTTATAATATAATGATATAGAATATATCGTTAATATTTCACGTGAAAGAGGTAGGTATTTGAGAAAAGCAAATAACTTCTTCTGCAAAAGGTGTTTCGCGTGAAATGCTGCAGACAAAGAAATTATAAATAATAGATAAAACTGCGATATCAAATAGGCATTTCACGTGAAATATATCTATACAATGTATGATGAGTGCTTATGCTTTATAATCTTTCCACAGTGCTTGCAGTGTGTGGCGTCTACATCATGAGAACTCAATCCACAATGTGAGCATATATAATGTTTCTTTGATCCATAAAATATGGTGCGTGTTAGCTGTAAAAAGAGAGTGATACCGACAAGCATTGTGGTTACCGAGAGTAATTTACCCCATGGTCCAACTGCCGTTACATCACCATATCCGGTAGTGGTGAGGGTAGATACGGTAAAGTAAAGAGCATCAATATAACTATTTATATGTGGATTAAATTGTGATTCGGCGACAAATACTATGGCGGTCATAATAGCAAGGAACACAAAGAAATTAAGCAAACTTAATATAGTGGCTTTGTATCGCGCAACTGTGTTACTTTCGTTTTTCATCAGGTCTACAATGTAGTAGGTTCGCAGTATCTTTAATGATCGTAGTACTCGAAGAAGTGCAAGGTTTCCCACCAAAAGAGGTGCAAATAGTGAAACTATAACTACAAAATCAACAATACTAAATATATCAAATACGAATACAGTCTTTTTTGGCGCTATCCAAAAGCGAAGTGCATACTCAATAGTAAAGAGTACACCGAAGAAGAGTTCAAACATTCGTACGATTTCTTGTCCAGGATAGTAATATTCCAGTATAAAAATACAAAATACGGCTATGTTTAGGGCTATAAGAAGGCGATTAAAGGCGATACTTTCAGGTGTTCGTTCGTGAAATAGTGCGGTGAATTTCTTTTTTATAAATCCTGATCGACGTTTTTTCATAGGTATATGCTATCATATTTTCACGTGAAAATATGACCAAACGAAAAGAAATAGGGAATATTGGGGAAAAGATAGCACAATCATTCTTGCGGCAAAAAGGATATTCCATTTTAGATACGAATTACTTAAAAAAGTGGGGAGAGTTAGACATTGTATGCAAAAAAGACGATATATTACATATTGTAGAGGTAAAAACTATTTCACGTGAAAACATTCTATACGCTCAAAGAAATTCTTTTGAGTTATATAGACCGGAGGAAAATATGCACCCTCATAAAATACAGCGCATACACCGAGCTTTGCAGAGCTATATCGCTGAAAAAAATTATGTTGGTGAGTGGATTATAGATTTGGTGGCCGTAGAGCTCTTTATACAGGACAAAAAAGCAAAATGTACACTTATAAAGGACATATTCTAAAGGACAAATATAGTTTGTCCTTTATCGTGTCCTTTAGAACTATAAAGGACAAATTTTTTCAAAACAATGTCCTTTATAATGTCCTTTAGATTTATAAAGGACACGCAAGAGTGAAATGAGCCTTATTTTTACGCATTTCTCTTTCCCATAAGTGTATTTTCCATTTGAAATATTTTGGTTTTGTGTAATAATAGCGCGGTAGATAACGGGGCGTAGCATAGTGGTAGTGTACTCGGTTTGGGACCGAGCGGTCCGAGTTCGATTCTCGGCGCCCCGACAAAGAAATAACAAATGTAGCATAGTGGTAGTGGCAATAGTCACTGTGGGTTTGTAGACAGAGAAGTCCGAGTTCGATTCTCGGCGCCCCGACAAAGTAAAAAGATAAAGAAAGAGTATAGTGGTGGTAGCCCGCACACCTTTAAAAAACACCTGGTACGAGGTATTTTTTAAAGGTGTGCGGGTTTATATGGTATACAAACTAATAAGAGAGGGTAGCGAGTTGGTGACGAAGTCTTTCAGCTGTGCTTGTATATCTTGTGCGTGTAGCAAATCACGGAGTGTTTTACCGGTATTTTTATATACACTGCGAGAGATATGGCCGAGAGTTATCGCCCGCAAGTCCCTTTCTTTGGTAGTTGTCGCTTCGCTGCTGGTAACGATAATTCCGGTAAGGTATCCCCACTGATTAAAAACACCTCCGCCGGACGCTCCGCCTTGCGCTTCTATTACGCCACCGAGAGATACCACATCCACCGTATTTTTTACAAATGTATACACACCTTTTGTGTATATTGCTGAGGTACTGGGGTATAAATACCTCTGAATAGTGCTTCCACCCAAAAATCCTGCGGGATATGCTGCTATTAGGACAGGATTTTTATCAATGTGTACGATGTCGCGCTCATCAAACGGCATAAAAGGAAATGAATCTGGTTTTTGAGATCCGTCTGTGCGCCCTGTTATATAGAGTAGTGCCCAGTCATTTTCTCCCGTACCCTTTACTGTCTCCTTTTTTATAAACTGTGCATTCTTTTCAGTCCAGTTTTTAGGAAATGCCAATACATCGGCAGTGTATCGTGACTTTGCAGGAGAACCAGTGCGTACTACACACGAAGTCGGTTTATTATCTGCATGCGAGAGAAGTACATACTGAGCCACATGAGCATTGGTAAGGATAATTCCACGCGGGTCTATAATCACTCCACTGCCGGTGATACCGGTAAGAGGAGAGTGGGGAGTATTTAGACACAATATATTAACCAGCGCATCGCGCGCTTTTGTGTTCACTGTATTCAATCCTATCGGTTTTGATAGATATAACGGTATCGGTTTTTGTTTTGGTTGCAGTGGTTCTTTTTGTGCTTTTTTCGGTGTAGTTTGAGGTGTTTTTTTAGATGATGAAGTGTTTTTTTGTACTGTATTTTTTGTGGAG
>JALWTP010000016.1 GCA_027082835.1 Candidatus Kaiserbacteria bacterium | reverse complement strand
TGCTGTCTGTGCCCATAGTACTTATTTTTTAACTTCCAACACAAAGAAGTGGTGATACTGATTCTCGAACGGAATAAACTCTTTTTTAATTTCAAAATACTTTCGCAATATTTTTTTTATTCTTCTTAGAGGGTACCCTCTCTTCCCTATCTCCCAATAATGCTGACCATTAAAAATATGCTTCTTATAATACGGAATTTTAAAAGCAAATTTTACTTCTTTAACAAAAGGAATCTTGAAAGAGCATTTTACCGGAGGACCAAAGTGGGGAAGGCTCACGATGACATGTTTTTTTGAGACACGCCGCAACTCGGCAAGCGCCGTTTCAAATTTCTCAAACGGCAAATGCTCTAGTATTTCAAATGCACACACTACGTCAAATGAATTTTCTTCAAGAGGAATATTATCAACACTTCCCAAGATATCTGGATGGAGGTCTTCGGCAATGTCAAGATTTATATAATCAATAGAAGTGTTGTTTTTTATATAGTTTTTAAAAACACCATCACCCACACCGACTTCAAGAATTTTTTTTGGTGCAAGCGCAAGCACTTCGTTGATTTGGTGGTAATAGCTTGCCCACCGATCAGGTCCACAATATCTATGGAAATCATACATTGTTTTGTCTACTTGTTTCATTTTAAATAGTCTAAGATACCTACAATAAGGTTAGTAATGTTGTGTTTCTTCACCACAATACTCCGCAGTCGCTCTCCAATCTCCAGATTCTTCCACGCAAACACTATCTTGTCCGCAAGGATATGATAATCTTTTTTAGGAAAACCGAGCGTCTTCCCATATTCTCCCAGCGCGCTGATGAGCGCCTCGTTGCAGGTAATTACGGGAAGTCCCGTTGCCATTGCTTCTAGGAGTGCCTTGTCAAGACTGCCAGTATGGCTCATATTGACAAACACGTCCGCCGCCTGCAATACCTGCGGCAAATCTTTGTTCGGAACAGTGCCGCAAAAAGAAAATAGCGATTCCAAATTCTTTTCTTTTATCAGTGAGTGTATGTAGGACACATACGCCTTTTGGTCTGCACTGGGGGCGTCTCCTATAATACTAACATGAATGGGAATATTTTTTTTAACGAGAGCCTCAACCGCAAGAACGAGTGTTTCATAGTCTTTTATGGGTGAGATCCTACCGACGGTAATGGTGTGTAATCTGTCGCCTTTGCCCTCTTTGACCGTCTTTGGTGTAAATCGCTCAACGTCAATACCGTGTCCCAGTATTTTCACCTTTTTACTCTTCAAGCGAAAACTTTCTTTTGATGCGGTAAAGATGACATCTGCAAGTTTCTCAGCAATACGTAATTTTAGGTCAACACTTTTGTGGGTGTACCATAAGGAAATTTTTTTCTTCCAGATCCTCCACAACACACCTCCAAGCACCACATAAATCGGATTCATATGCACAAACACCGCATCGTAGTTTTTGCGCTCGCGCCAGATGTAGCGATAGAAACGCGCAAGGTACTTTATGCGGGAAGCGCCGCTCTCCTTCCCCAAAGAAAGCACCCTTACATTACTTGACAGGTGGTATATACCTCTCTCAAGACATATCAC
>JALWTP010000015.1 GCA_027082835.1 Candidatus Kaiserbacteria bacterium | reverse complement strand
GTGTTGCACTCAATGATAAAAACGAAGCAACACTCGCAGTTATTGCAGCGATATTGGGAGGTGGAATGTCCAGTCGCCTGTTTACACAAGTACGAGAACGACGAGGGCTTGCATACTATGTACGCGCAGAGCACGAAGCACTGCAAGACACTGGTATACTGGCCGTAACCGCCGGCGTGGCAAATAAATCCACCAAAGAAGCTGTGAAGGTGGTAAAAGAAGAGATACAGAAAATGACGAAACGCCCTGTCGCGCAAAAAGAATTAGAAAAGGCAAAGGAGTATGTTATCGGCACCACCGCACTGAGTCTTGATACAACTGACGCACAGGCGGCGCATATCGGTTACAGCGCATTGGTACGAAAGTCATCCGGAAAAGTAGATACCCTCACAAAAGAAATCAAAAAAGTGACCGCAAAAGAAGTATTGAAACTCTCTAAAGAATTATTACAAACAAAAAATATAAATCTCGCAATTATTGGTCCTCATAATGATAAGAATGAGTTCTTGAAAATACTGTCTCAGTAATGAAGTGGCAAAAAAGAAAACTCCCGAAGGGAGTTTTCTTTTTGTTGGACTTCTCGATTAGAAATTAGAAGTTGTTTGGATCAAGCATTTTGGAACCGTGTCCTACAAATTTGGTAGCAACAATGTCTATGATGAACCCATACGCAGCGTATACAGCAAGCACTGCGAAGAACCCTGTCCATGCTGTTGGTGGTGCAAGCCAAGATACTGCTGAAGGAAGCATTACCAAAGCACCAACAACTGCGCCACGCATTGGGAACATTTTGAAATGAAAGACAGGATGTACCGTGTATACACCCATCATAGTTACAAACATTGCAGTGATTACAATTGGGGTTGCAACAGCCCAAAAGGAAATGCTTAAAACATTGTATGAACCAGTGCCCATAAGTGCTGTTGATGCAAACGCAATCACCAGTGCTGTTGCAATGGCATACGCGCCGCGTTTAAGGAGTATTGATTTCATAATTTTTTCTATTTACTAATATATCTTTATTGTAGATGTTGTCATTTTTGCGTCAATGACCTGAAATCTGAGTATGTGTATTGCTGTTTTAGAATAAAGTGGTCTTTTCTTTGCTGGTAGTGTTTGCAGTATCTTTTTGAGTATGTATGTCTTTATCTTTTTGTCTTTTTTCTGAATGTTTTTTGAGCACCTCGGCAATCGTTTCGCGGTAGGTGCAGTAATCACATTCCTTTCCCGCTTTTGGTACTCGCGGATCATCAAGGCATTTTTTAATTTGCATAAGTGTTGGTTCTACCCAGTCGGCATTTCCAGTATATGGAATGAGGGTAACATCAAAATCAAGCACATTATTAAACGCTTCTTTGCTGGTATCTGCATTAGCATATACAAAATATCCGGTATCAGACACTTTGTACCCCTTTTGTCGCAAGAGCCACTGATATATTTCCATTTGCCGTTTGTAGCCAATCTGCCATTCTTCATCCAGTGCATCTATTTTCTTATCCTTGCTGGTTGATTTATAGTCTACAACAATCAGCTCGCCTTCGGGATTAACCCATACATCATCAACCGCGCCCGAGACGGTTAGTCCTGTTGGTTCGTGTTCCACTATGATGCCTTTAAAGTTCTCGCGCCAGAGATCAATATCTTTGTTGTCGTATGGGATTGCATCAATGCCATATTTGGTCATTAGCGGGTGTGGGGTCTTTGCTTTGCGATGTATGTCAAACTCCTTTTTAAACAGTGCGTCAACCGCTGAGTTAAGATTAAACGGAAATCCCGGAACGCGAGCACTACCAAGTACATTGTCTATATAAAAACATCGCGGACAGTTTAAAAACAGATCTATTTTAGAGCGAGAAAGTTTCCAATTTGGTCCACCGTAGTTCCAGTTCGGATGACGGTGTGGTTTATAGAAAGATGCCATACTATTCGTCTGAGTCACTATCTTCCTGATGTGAATAATCGGCATCTTGGATCGGCTCTACATTATTTCTTCCGAAGTGTACTTTTAGCTTCGCTTCAATAAACCATACTGCCGTGAATACAAATAATGTAAGTATTGTAGTAAATATAGCGATGGTGTAGAGTCCAAAGCCAACTGCGATACCGACCCCTGCGGCAATCCAAAGTCCTGCCGCGGTGGTAAGGCCTCGTAGTAGATTTTGTCTAAAAAGTATAAGCCCTGCACCGATAAATCCAATACCGGTCACGATAGAGGATGCCATGCGCATAGGGTCAAAGTTCACTTTTCCGAGATATTGTGTGGTTACAATTAATGCGGTAATAACGAGTAATGCTGATCCGAGAGAGACAAGCGCGTATGTTCGCATTCCAGCACTCTTGCCTGCTATGGAGCGCTCTGCCCCGAGGACAAGACCTAAAATGACAGCGGTAAGAAGTTGGATAAAAATTGAAAGTGTATTTGGGTCAAATAAGAATTGCATAGTTATTGTGTATAAAATGAATTAATAATCGGATTGTTCTTAGAATCGCGAACAGGAAAATCGGTATTAAGGTCAAATATTCTATCGCCGTTGTCCTTATAGAGCACCACCCAGTACTCTTTTTTTGGTTCGGTATTTCGCATAAGAGAAATGGTGATATCAGAATATTTGCCTGCGTCTTTTCGCGCAGCTCCGAGGGCATTTGCGATAAAGCCACCTCGCGCTTCGTGTACTACTATCCATCCATCGTTTGCAAGTGTGATATGCGATACCTTCACAGTGTTGCCAGCACTTTGATCAGACACATCTATTATAGTAGAAGGTGTTACTGCGCTGCTGTCGGTATTTTCAATGGTTGAGGTTGATGTGTCAGTCTTTTTTGTAATCACATTTGAAGGAATGGTTTTTTGTGTTTTGGGTGTAAAGCGTTGAGAAGAAGAATAGACATTCCATACCCAAACAATTAAAAGTCCGGTAAGAAATCCGACAAAAAAACTAATAATTATTCTTTGTGATTTATTCATATCTCTATTGTATAGAAAAAACACAATAAGTCATTATGTACTAAGCGTTTTATGTTTGATTATTACACAATTGCCTAACTTCTTCGCGTACACGATCGTATTGGTCACGAGCAACGGTGTAGCTATGCAAGCCTTCGTCTGAGAGGTCTATATTCCTACACAAGACTATATTCTGATCCAAAAGGATACGCTTTTGCTCTTTATTGAGTGTCGTAAGTGCGGTAATAGGATGCATTCCCGCTTGGTCAATCAGCACTTCAAGTCCTCTGCCTTTTGGGTAGTTCCACCCAAGCAGATTAAATTTAGCGCATTTCGCAAATCGTATTACATTGTGAGTAAATCGCGTATTGGTAATAAGCCATCCTTCTTGCACATTACTTGGTCCATCGCGAAGATCGTCAAAGCGCGCTTTCACATAGAGTGCTACTTTAAGATCCGTCTTTATACCGAGGCTATTATGAAATTTTGCTTCCGCCCCCATCAGCTTTCCGTTGTGAGTGGCGACTACATCTACCTCGTGAGGAACACACTTCCCTTCCAGATCAACTCCCGTGCGCACATTTTCGTATCCCATTGAAGAAAATATCTGTGCAAGGAACTTCTCAAACGGAAAACCGGATGGTCCCAACTCAAGTACCGCTCGTTTTATAGAATAGCGCGCAGCGATAGAATCTTTTTCTTTTGTTTTAAGCATGTCAAACGCATGCTGGTATATTTCTCGCGTAGACATACCGTCGGTAATTTCGTTCAAGATGTGTTGTACGATTTCGGTTTGTGCCTCATGTGTAGCTCCGGCTTTTTGGAGTGATCTTTTAAGTTTTTCTTGGTCAAAGGGCTCTTTCTCCCCGTTCATTTTGGTTATAAGTACTGTTTGCATATACGTTAGTATACCACTTATTGTTACATTGCGAATTTTACTGTTTACAGGATTTCCTCAAAATAGTGTTTATGTTCTTTCAAATAAGCATCTATTAATTTTATGTCTGACAGATCTTTCTTTCTACCTAATTGAAATTTAGATTCTTTTAAAACTTTTAAGTTAAGAAAGTGTACACCTTCTTTTATGTAAGAATGAGGAAGCAATTGAGCAAGCGAATAGTTCTCTTTCATAAAGTCCAAACTGTATTTTGCTTCAACATTTTTGCTTGGGTGAACTATCGTTGTTTTATATGTGTGGTGGGGTGACCATCCGTGTTTCTCTTTTAAATTTTCAAAGAGAGAAGGGGAAACCAATAAATCGATGTCGTCAGATTTGCGTATTCCTAACAAATCCAAAATACCACTTCCTGAAACCAAAAACTGATCTTTGGGCAAATTTAATTCCTTAACTCTTTCTATTATGGTTCTCATGCTATCGCCAGTAAGTTTATTCTACCACGCCTCCACCTACACACACTTTCCCTTCATACAATACGACTGATTGACCACTGGCGATGATGAGTGGCTCGTTAAAAGTGATTGTCGCTTCGGTGTCTGCTGTCTTAGTTATGCGACACTCATACTTCTTTCCGTGATAGCGTATTTGTGCTGTGTAGGGAGTGTCTTCGTTTATCTCTTTGGACCAGTTTGTTTTAATCAGAGTAAAGGTTCTTTTGCTTACAGTAGGTGGAAGTTCGCTTTCTGAGACGGTTATCGTTGCATTTTGTATATCTTTTGCGACTACATAGTGCACGCTGCGATTGGTGTCGTCAGTGTCTATGGTAAAGCCGCTGCGCTGTCCCAGAGTAATAACTTCAACGCCTTGGTGAGAGCCAATGACCTCCCCGTCGGTATTAAGTACTTTACCGGGTGTGAGTGGTATAAACTCTTTCAAGAACGATTTCATATCAATATGACCGATAAAGCAAAGTCCTTGGCTGTCTGGTTTATACGCACTGGGAATAGTGTGTTTTTCTGCATATTCGCGCACCTCACTTTTCTGCATTGCACCAATTGGCATCAAGGTGTGCGAGAGTTGTTCTTTGGTGAGTTTCCAGAGAAAGTATGATTGATCTTTGCCTTCGTCCACCCCGCGCATAAGTGATGTATCTGATGACTCATTTTTAACTATTTGTGCGTGGTGTCCTGTCGCAATTTTGTCTGCCCCATTTTCAAGTGCATACTTGAGAAATGCACCGAACTTTATTGAAGCATTACAAAGTACATCAGGATTTGGTGTTCGCCCTCTCTTGTACTCGGCAATCATTTCATCAACCACTTCTTCTTTGTACTCTTTTGAAAGGTTAAGACGCTTAAACTGTATTCCGAGGTGTGCTGCAACGCGCTTCGCCGCCTGCTCTTCTTCGTCTTGAGTACAGTGAGTGAAATCCGGTTGCCATACACGAATAAAAACACCGACAACCTTGTAGTCTTTTTCTTTCAGTATATGCGCAGTAACTGCACTATCTACTCCGCCGGAAAGCGCAACAAACACTGTTTCTTTTTCATTCATATGCATACTGTATGTATTCTTTTCGTATATGCAAGTGTTTGGCGTTATGATTCATTATTTTGAATCATATCTGAGAGTGCAAATACTTTTAAAAAGTACTCAGCAGAATGCTTCCCATAACCCGCTTTCGTTCCAGTTGATAGTTCTTGCCCTATTTGTGTTAATGCATAAAAAGCGTCGTATTCGGGATAGTATCCTAATGTGTGCCTCGCAGTTTTTTCATATTCATAGACTTTTGCAAATGCTACTGCAATATCAGCCATTCTTTTACTTCCTGCGTTGTAGGCATTTATCATCAGGGGTACAAGAAAGTATTTTTCAAATCCTCCATTTTTGAATACAATTCTTTCAATATGTTCTAGTGCTTCAGGTGCATGGTGATACAATCTCCTGTATATGTTTGAGAAGTGTTTCCCGGCAACGGTTGTTTGATCTTTGAGAGATAACTTGGAATAGTTGTGTGGTTCTTTTCCAACTCTTCTATCTTTATTTTTGAGTTGGTCAGTAACCTCTTCCCATGTACCGGGCATAAATTGAAATATTCCTTCTGCTCCTGAGTGTGATCGTTCATTGTTATTAAAGCGAGACTCTTGTGCACAGAGACCGGGAATACATGGACGAAGGTTGTTTTGTACTCGTTTCCATCTATCATCAGCTATTTCATCAAATTGCATAGCAAAACGCACATAATCTATTCGCGTAGTATCTTCAGCACCCACTACTTTTTTGTGTCCGAAGAAGTTAATTATATCAAGTGTTGAACGAACATCCCTGTTTTCAATCTTTTTAAAGAGCTCTGGTTCTTCATTTTTATCAAATTGATTTTCTAAATCAGTTTTAGATGCTATTCTGTGTGCATATTCTTTAAATCTACTTACATCACTATCAAATTTACCTCGGTATATTTTCTCTCGAAAACTGTGTATCTCATCAATCCCTAAAATACCTAATAACATCATTGAACTGGCTCCACGCAAAAAGTCTCTGCGTGATTGCTTAAAGTGTTCCTTTCCTTTCTTCTTCATTCTTTCAAGCATACTATCTATTATCTACATATTTACGTTTTTTTGCCAAATGCTGCGCATAGGTAATGCTGTAATAGGTATTGCCATGACGATCCGCCAAGTAGAATAA
>JALWTP010000014.1 GCA_027082835.1 Candidatus Kaiserbacteria bacterium | reverse complement strand
ATGGCATACATAATAAACATAGAGAAAGCAACGCTTGAAAATACTAATTTTCGCAAGGTGCTCTACACCACAAAAAATAGTCAATTAGTGCTTATGAGTATCGCACCTGGTGATGACATCGGTATGGAAGTGCATCATCTAGATCAATTTATCCGCATTGAAGAGGGAAGTGCCCAAGCTATTTTAAACGGAGAAATAACTGATATCGGAAAAGATTTTGCTGTGGTGATTCCTGCAGGGACGGAGCATAATATTGTAAATACAGGAGATACTCCGTTGAAATTATATACAATCTATAGCCCGCCTGAGCACAAAGATGGAACTGTTCACGCGACAAAAGAAGATGTTGTCGAGGAGCATTTTGATGGGATCACGACTGAGTAAACATAGGATATACTAATAGAGTATGAGGTTGCTCTACTATTCACTACTTACCTCTGGTTTTGCTGGGTTTCTTCTCTACGCTGTAATCATTTCATTGCAAGGGGGTTTGAATAGTAAAGAACTATACTACGCCTATGTTAATCAAGCCCCTTTAAAAATATTCCTTGCAAATACTCCAGAGACACGGCAGCGTGGACTCTCCGGTCTTCAGTCATTGCCTGAAGATAGAGGATTGCTCTTCGTATTCAATACAAATGAACGGTACGGCATTTGGATGAAAGATATGCAGTTTCCTATAGATATCATGTGGATGGATGAGAATTTTAATATAATTCACATAAAACAACAGGTGCAGCCAAGTACCTACCCAACTATTTTTTATCCACCGAAAGACGCGCGTTTTGTCCTAGAGACAAATGCTGGATTTACCGATCGGTTTGGTATCACTGTTGGAGATTCTGTAAAGGTAATTTCCTATAAACCTGGATTCCTTTCTTTTAAAGATCGAGTGCTCCGCTGACTTGACGATTTATACTATATACATAGTATTGTGATGTCGTGCTAGACAATCGCGCTACGGTGAGGAAAGTCCGGACATTCCCTCATGTAATGAGGAGCAGGGTAGCGGGTAACGCCCGTCTGAGGTGACTCACGAGGTGCGAACAGAGACGCCTGAATCGAAAGAGGAGGGCTACCTTCGGGTAGAGCTTTCTGGAAACAGAAAGGTGAAACGGCTAAATCCTTACCTGAATGCAAGGTCGTGTCCTTTGAGGAAGAACCGCAAAGATTACTATGGCAACATAGTGGCAAGGTAAATGGTTGTCGCTCAGTATTGAGTACAGAATCCGGCTTATCAGTACGACACACGAAAAAACTCAGGCAGCACCTGGGTTTTTTCATTGTTAGACTTATCTTTGTATTAAAACTGTGGTGTAGTTTAAATAATTAAGATATCCACAAGTGTGAGAGCGTACTGAGGTGGTACCATTGAACTATCATCATTTCATATGAGCACTGCACCAGAGGAACATACAACATCTTTTGAATCGCGTCACGATGGAGTGCTAACACGTATTGAAAAACGTGACGGACGTGTTGTCCCGTTTGATCGTCGGCGGATTGAGCAGGCGATAGGAAAAGCGTGTGCTGCAGCTGGTGCGGAAGATATTACATTTATTATTCCGTTAGTGAGTGCGCTCTTGGTCTCACTTGAGTCTCGAGCAGAG
>JALWTP010000013.1 GCA_027082835.1 Candidatus Kaiserbacteria bacterium | reverse complement strand
GGGTTTTGTTGTATCATCACAGCATTAGGCGAAGAGAAGGAAGAAAAGATTGGCGAGTGACCCAGGAGACTCCTGAGTCACTTGTTTAGTGCTCTTCTTCTTTCTTTATCCGCGCAATGAAATCTTCAAGCGACATAGTGCCGAGTTTGCCATCATCACGGCTCTCTACTGAAAGTGTTTTGTTTTTGGATTCTTCATCGCCCAATACGAGTATATATGGCACATGTTCTGAGCTTGCTTTGTGTATTTGTTTTCCGAGTTTTTGGTTGGATATATCAAGCTCTGCACGAATACCAACATCTTTTAGTGCTTGATGTACTTCTTTGGCGTAGGTATCGTTTGCTTCACCAACACTAATAACACGCGCCTGCTCCGGAGCAAGCCAAGTAGGGAATATACCCGCGTAGTGCTCTATAAGGAAAGCCATAAGTCGCTCAATTGCTCCGATAGATGAGCGGTGCACAACAAATGTTCGTTTTTTGGTGCCATCTTCTCCTACATAGGTCAGGTCAAATCGGTCGGGCATACAAAAGTCGTACTGCACGGTAAAGGCAGTGTCTTCTTTTCCGTTAGCGTTTTTCATTTGGACATCTATTTTTGGCCCGTAGAATGCCGCCTCATCTCCTGCTTCTACAAATTCGCTACCGCGTTTTTGCATCAATTTGCGCATCAAGTCTTCAGCTTTCTCCCACGCTGTCGGGTTGTCGTAGTATTTGTCGGTATTTTTTCTGTCTCCGAGTGATAGGCGATACCAATAGTCTTTGCCCATTTCAAGTCCAAATACACCTGATACATATTCAATGAGATCAAGTGCGTTACTAATCTCATCTACCGCCTGCTCTTCATCTGCACAAATTATGTGTGCGTCTGATAGGGTAAAGGTGCGTACTCGTTGCAATCCCATCAACTCTCCTGATTGTTCATAGCGATAGAGTCCTGCAAGTTCCGCGATGCGGATAGGGAGTTCGCGATAACTATGTGGGCGCGATGCATAGAGTTCAAAGTGGTGCGGACAAGTCATTGGGCGGAGCATAAACTTTTCTCCATCAATATCTATTGGCGCATACATAGAGTCTTTGTAGTGGGGGTAGTGTCCTGATTTTTCGTAGAGATCAAGCTTTGCAATGTCGGGTGTGTATACATGCTGATACCCCCGTCGTAATTCTTCGTCAACGATAAAACGCTCCAAAACTCTACGAAGTGCGGCACCCTTGTAGGTAAAGAGGGGGAGTCCTTTACCAACAGAATTGGAGAAAGTGAAAAGATTGAGTGACTTTCCAAGCTTTTTGTGATCTCTCTCAAGAGGTTGTTTTTGTTCTTCTGACATACATTAATTTATATACTTATGAATAATTAAAAATCCTAGTAAACACACGAGCATTCGTGTACTTACTAGGACGATTAAAGTAAACCGCGGTTCCACCTAGTTTCCGACAGAATACAATTGTATACCGTCGGCTCTTAATCAATCAGATTAGGCGCGCCCAAACTTGGCGCGCGCGCCAAGTTTGGGCGCGCCTCCGGTCGGTACTCCGAAGCAATCTCTGATAGTGCAATAATAGCATTGTTATAAAATTACTACAATGCTTTAATCGCTTCAATGATAAAACTGAGTTCATCATTTCGTTTAGATATTCGTCCTTTGAGGAGCACACATGCATCTTGGTCCATATGTTCTCCATATTGTTGTACCACTCGCGGAAAAGCAACGGCTTCAATCGTATCTTCCAAATCGGCAAATTTTATAAATGCCATTTTATCTCCGTTTTTAGTGAGAATGGTTTTCTTTTCTACTATAATACCCGCTATCACCGTGGCGGTACCTTCTCGCAGGTTCTTTTTCGTGGTGGCTATGTCGGGCTTCCCTTTGAGGCGCTCCGCATAGGTCTCAAGTGGATGACCCGAGATATAAAGCCCGAGTAATTCTTTCTCCCACGCGAGCATTTGTTTTTTGTCTACTTCCTCGGCAGGTTTTAGATCAAGGGTATCGGTAGATTCAGGGAGCGCACCAAAAAGCGAGTCTTGTCCCTCAGGTTTGCTCTTCATCTCTTTTTGAAACTCAAGGAGGAGCTCTATATTTTCAAGCAACACTCCTCGCGTGGCGAAGCGGTCAAGTGCACCGCACTGTATGAGTGCTTCCAGACCGCGTCTGTTCATTCCGCTATTTCGTACTCTATCAAGGAAGTCTTCAATGCTCGTGTACTCTCCATGGGCCTTGCGCTCTTCTACGATAAAGTGCGACACATTGCTTCCAAAGTTTTTAATGGAGTCCAATCCAAAACGGATTTGATTTTTGTTCGGCACTACCGAAAACTCTTCAAAACTTTCATTCATATCGGGTGGGAGTATTTCTATCCCCATTTTTTTACACTCTTCAATTATCTCAGCTATTTTTTCTACATCTCCCGAGTCGGCGGTGAGAAGTGCAGACATAAACTCAAGTGGATAGTTCGCCTTCATATAGGCGGTCCTATATGAAAGGTTTCCATAACTCACACTGTGGGACTTATTGAAGCCATAAGCAGCGAAGGTTTCAATCATATCCCAGAGTTTGTGGGCGGTTTCTTCTTCCATACCGTTCTCAAGGCATCCGGTATGGAATTTTTCTTTCTGTTTTGCCATCTCTTCGGGCTTTTTCTTTCCCATCGCTTTTCTGAATTTGTCGGCCTCTCCCCACGAGTAGCCGGCAAGCTCAACTGCGATAAGCATCACATCGTCTTGGTAGATGAGAATACCAAATGTTGGTTTGAGATATTTTTCCATTCGGGGGTCAATGTATTTCACCTTTGAAGGGTCTCGTTTTCGGGCAATGTAGTCGGGAATAAACTCCATTGGTCCCGGTCGGTACAGCGCTACCATGGCATTGATATCGTGAATACTTGTCGGTTGCAGTTCCATTAAATATCGCGTCATACCGGCACTGGCGAGCTGGAATACTCCCATAGTGTGTCCCTCCGATAGCATTTTAAATGTTTTCTCATCGTCTATTGGTATCGTATCTACATCTATATCTATATTTTGTATTTTTTTCACGCGTTTAATAGAGTCGGCGAGCACTGCCAAGTTTTTCAGCCCGAGAAAGTCAAACTTCAACAATCCGACACCGCCGTACTCGTCCGCAATGGAATACATATTGTACTGGGTAATAGTCTTACCACCTTTCGGGTCGGGCTGAAGCGGAGCATATTCTACAACCGGCTTTGGTGCGATGACCACGCCGGCGGCATGGACACCAATGTGTCGTGCGTTCCCTTCCAGTTTTTTCGCCAAGTCAATAATCTCTTTCGTTTCTGAATCTTCTTTGTATGCTTGCTTTAATTCCGGTTCTAGTTCAAGTGCACGGTCAATGGTCATCGGAAATCCTTGTGCACCAAAAGGTATAAGTTTTGCCAGTCTGTCGCCGATACTGTATGAGTAGCCGAGTGCTCGTGCGACATCACGCACCACAGCGCGCGCCATCATGGTTCCGAATGTTCCTATCTGTGCGACATGTTCCTCTCCGTATTTACTCCGTGCGTAATCTATAAGGTCGTCACGGCGGTTGTCGGCGATGTCCATATCTACATCGGGTGCCGAAGGACGCTCGGGGTTAAGGAACCGCTCAAACGGAAGGTTGTAATCAAGCGGGTTTACATTCGTAATACCAACGAGATACGACACAAATGATCCGGCTGCAGATCCACGCGTGTTGGTGTAGATACCCATTTTCTTTGCGTTTAAAAGGAGGTCAGAAACAGTCAGGAAGTATGGAGAGAATCCTTTAAGAGCAATAATGCCTAATTCATATTCAATTCTCTCTTTTTCTTTCTCGCCCAGTGTTATGTTGCGCGTTTGTACTCCTTTATCTACTGCTTCGCGGAGCATTTCGTCGTATGTTTTGCCTTCTTCTTGTGGATAGTTGGGGAAGATCCATTCTCCCAGTGTGAGTTCCAGATTACATTCGTTTGCTATTTTCACCGAGTTTTCAAGTGCTTCGGGATATTTTTTAAAGTATTTTTTAGCAGTCTTTTGATCTATAAATGAAAAGTCATCAGGGCGATCTATTTCATCTCCCATCAGTGGCGTACCACTGTGTATTTTTCGTGCAACTTCGCGCGCAAAATTATCATCTTTGTGCATATAGTAGACATCCTGCGCTGCAACTAACGGCACATTTTGTGCTTTGGAGAGCTCCACAATCTTTTTTTGCAGTTCTTCGTGGTCTTGTATCTCCGGGTGGTGGGTTATTTCAAGGTAGAGGTTGTCTTTAAATACATTTTTATACCACTCCAGTTGTTCGGAGGCCTTTTGTGTATCGTTGTCTTTAAGAGCTTTTGAGATGGGTGAGGCAAAAGAAGGAAGTATCGCAATGAGGTCGTCTTTATAGCGCTCTATCAGATCGGCATCAATGCGCGGGCGATAGTAGAATCCTTCGGTATACGAGTAGGTAACCATTTTTATGAGGTTGTCATAGCCGTTTTTGTTTTTGGCGAGCAGTACCAGTCGGGAAGTTACATTATCTATGCGATGCTCTTTGTCAAAACGGCTTCTCGGTGCAACATAAAAATCAACACCAATGATTGGCTTCATTTCTTCTGCGGTGCAGGTTTTATAAAACTCAATAGCGCCATAGAGGTTGCCGTCATCGGTTAGTGCTATTGCGTTCTGTCCGTCTTTTTTTGCCTCTTTTACCAGAGTCGGTATTTTCGGTAGTGCATTAAGCAACGAGAAGTGGCTATGCGTATGCAAATGTATAAAGTCGGCACTCATTCCCTGTAGTATAGCAAATCATTTAGTTCAAGGTACTATTGTATATATATGACCACAAATGAGGGAAGTATAAAATATATCATCGGCATTGATGAGGCGGGGAGAGGACCGCTTGCAGGGCCACTTGCGGTAGGTGCGGTGATAATTCCCGCAAGTAGCGAAATCACCCATCCTTATTTTGAAAAGGGAATACGAGATTCAAAAAAACTAACCGAGAAACGACGAGAAGAGATATTGCAGTGGATGCGCGAGCATAATGATATTAAAGACTGTGTTGCATTTGCGCCGTCAGTTTTGATAGACAGTATTGGGGTGACCGCGTCTATACAAAAGCTTATTGATGGAGTAATAGGAAAGCTGATACCGGAAGGTGTTGCCGATAATGAGATACAAATAGTGCTTGATGGGGGACTTAAGGCACCGGAGCGATTTACTCACCAACAAACGATAATAAAAGGAGATGAAAAGGAAGTGGTAATAGCACTGGCGTCAGTTGCCGCGAAAGTAACGCGAGATATGCGTATGCTGGCGATAGCTGAGAAATACCCGCAGTATGGATTTGAAAAACATAAAGGATATGGAACCAAGGCGCATTTCAAAGCTCTTAAAGAGTATGGTATGTGTCCCGAACACCGCAGACGCTTTGTGCATATGTAGTTCGTGTTTCTATTGCCTTTTTTCAGTTTTTGCGTATAATCACACGCACCTATTAAATAAATAGTTATATGTCAGTACGAATGCGGGTTAACCGCTCACACACCGGCAATCGCCGTTCACATCACGCACTTAAAGAGCCACGACTTTCAACATGTGGTAAGTGTGGTTCAAAGCACCTACGACATCGTATGTGTCCTGAATGTGGTAACTACCGCGATCGCGAGGTGGTGGATATTGTGGGAAAGAAAGCAGACAGAATGAAGCGACGAGAAGAGAAACTTGCGTCAATGGGAGTTGATGTGCATGCAGACGATGAGGTAGAAGAAACAAAAACAGAAAAGAAGGAAACGAAAGAAGCAACAAAAAAGAAAACTGAAGCGAAAAAAGAAACCACAACAAAAACCGCAAAGAAAAAAGTAGCTGAGAAGAAAGAAAAGTAGAAATACACACCCCGCGTGTGTATTTTTCACATACTCGTGTGGTACACTTACAGTAACCTGTTCTTATGTCATCAAATAGACACATCGCACGATCAATAGTTTTACAATCTCTTTTTGAGCTTGACTCAAAGGAGGTAGATATAAAAGAGTCTGATGACATATTGACTCAAAATGCCAGCGAATTTAACACCGAAGCGGCGCTGTTTCCGTTTATGAAGCAGTTGCTTGATACGGTACTCGCAAAGAAACCTGAAATTGATTCTATAATAGAAAAAGCGGCGCCTGAGTGGCCGATAGATAAAATAGCAGCGACCGACAGAAATGTGTTGCGTCTTGGTCTTTCAGAGTTGCTCTACGCAGATAAAGAACAGGTACCGCCAAAGGTTGCAATAAACGAGGCGATAGAATTAGCAAAAGAGTTTGGAGGCGAGAGCAGTGGACGATTCGTCAACGGGGTACTTGGCGCGGTATACAAAGAGATGGGAGAGCCGGGAAAAAATGACGCACCGGTAAAAAAAAAGAAGAAGGAGATAGCATATGAAGATATGGTAGTTGAGCGACTTGGTGGTGCTTTTATATACGCGCGACACGAGGGTGCACTATACGCTGCATTTGTGCACGATATTTTCGGGCACTGGACTCTCTCAAAAGGGCACATAGATGAAGGAATGGAATATGAATCGGGAACAGTGAAAAAGATAAAAGAAGAGATGGGACTCGATATAACCATACGCGAAAAGATTGGCGAAAATGAGTACATTGCCAATGATCCTGAATTAATAAAGAAACGAAAACATGTGGTGTACTTCCTTGCAGAAGCAGCATTTGACGATATCGTACTACCAAAAGACAAAGGGGGATTAGATGATGCGAGGTGGTTTAAGTTGGCGGATATTATAGAACTTAATTTTTATGAAGATATATTAAAGATAATTACCAACGCAGTGAATATACTTGCAAATGAGAAACTATAAGCGCACAGTACCTATATTATGAAAGATTTTAGTGAATTTGAAAAAAGAGTGGGATTTGTATTTAGCGACAAGGGGCTGTTGCAAACGGCATTTACGCATCGCTCATATGTGAACGAAAACAGAGAAGCAAGAGAACACAATGAACGATTGGAGTTTCTGGGGGACGCGGTTATGGAACTCGTGGTTACCGATTTTCTATTTAAGAAATATCCCGAACGACCGGAAGGCGAGCTTACCGCTTTTCGCGCGGCACTAGTAAACACTATTAGTATTTCAGACGCAGCGACCAAACTCGGTATGAATGACTTCCTTCTTCTCTCAAAAGGGGAGGCAAAAGACACGGGGCGTGCCCGTCAGTACATACTTGCCAATGCGTTTGAGGCATTTATCGGAGCGCTGTATCTTGATCAAGGATATGACGCCGCGCAAAAGCACATTGCTAATACTCTTTTCCCTAAGATAGATGAAATTGTAGAGAAGCGTCTGTGGCAAGATGCAAAAAGTTTCTTTCAAGAGAAATCACAAGAGGAATATTCCGCAACGCCTACATACAAGATGGTAAGTGAGGTTGGTCCTGATCACGACAAGAAGTTTATCACTGCCGTATACATAAATGATAAACCAATAGCCCAAGGTGAAGGTCGTTCAAAGCAAGAAGCCGAACAAGCGGCGGCACGCAAGGCTCTTGAGGTGAAGGGGTGGTAATGCTTAAAAAAGACGCGGTGTGCAAGGTCCTCCTTGCACACCGCGTCTTTTTTAATGCCGTGCATATACGGTATACTTACCCATATGTATCTTAAATCTATTGAACTCTCAGGGTTTAAATCGTTTGCAAAGAAAAGTACTTTTGATTTCAATTCACCTATTGCGGGAGTGGTAGGGCCTAATGGCTCGGGAAAAAGCAATGCCGCGGAAGCATTTCGGTTTGTGCTTGGCGAGCAGTCTATGAAAGCCATGCGCACAAAACGAGGAGCTGATTTAATCTGGGTGGGAAATGAACATTACCCGAAGGCGAACAGAGCACGTGTTGCTGTGGTGTTTGATAATAAAGATAAGTTCTTGAACATTGATTTTGACGAGGTACATATAGAGCGCATAGCACATCGTGACGGAGCACATGAGTATTTTATAAACGGCAGTAAGGTGCGTCTCAAAGATGTTACCGAGCTTCTATCAAAAGCAAATATCGGTGCGTCAGGACATCACATAATCTCGCAAGGGGAAGCAGATCGCATACTAAACGCTACGCCAATGGAGCGACGAGCGATGATAGAAGAGGCACTTGGACTGAAGACTTTTCACTTTAAGAAAATAGAAAGTGAAAAAAAACTTGATACAGTTCTTGAAAATATACGTGAAGCAAAAATGGTCCGCAGGGAACTGGCACCGCGTCTTGAAGTACTGAAGCAAAAAATGGTGCAGCTTGAACGCAGACGCACGCTTAAGAAAAAGTTGCACGATCTTTTTGTTTTTTATATTACCTCACAGAGCAAACAGATAGCGGATAAGAAAGAAAATACCCTACTGCGCAAACGACAGCTACAGGCGGAGCTTGAACAATACAGAAATGCTCAGGTAGAATCAAAAAGCGGGGTAGATAATCAATCCAAATTGGACGATGCGCGAAATCGGATTGTAGAGATAGATATACAGGAGAAAGAATTGGCAAAGGAAAAAAGTACCTTAGAACACAAAAAAGGAATACTTATGGGGCGAAGAGATGCTCTTAGTGATGTAGAGATACAAAAAAAGGACACTACCGCAGTAGATGCGACAGTGGTAAAAGAGGTGCTTGCTTATATAAAGGATAGCATACGCAGTGCTTCTGAGAAAAAGGATTTCTCACTTTTGTCTGGTGTAATTGCACACATTGATACTTTCCAACAAAAATATCTCTCTGCCAAAGGCAGTGAAAGTGATGAACAGACAAAGCGTACGGATTCTGATTCTGCGTCTATAGATTCGGATATAGCAAAATTGGAAAATGAGATTGCGATTATAGAAACACAGGAAGAGGCACTTCGCGCTGCGCGATCAAACGCAATAGCTGACTTGCAAAAGAGCCACGAATATGAACGAGAGAAAGAGAGAAAGCAAAACGAGGAAAGTACACACATCACAAAGATACAAGACGAATTGCAGAGTCTATCTACAAAAGAGCAAAAAATACAGCGCGACATAGAGAAACTCACTACGATGAAGCATCGCGCGGAAGATCTTGGTGTGGATTACTCACATGGCGTGGTAGCGATGGACAATGACTATGGAGATGGAGAAGATGTGGTTATTGAAATAGAAAAGACACAAGCACTTTTGAACGAAAGTGAGGGAGTGGATGAGAGTATTGTTTCTGAGTATAAAGATATAGAAGCGAGGTATAACATAATAAATAATGAAGTAGGAGACTTGGAACACTCACGAAAGACTATTTTAAATATTCTCGCTGATATAGATACCGAAATAGCCACGCGATTTAATGAAGGAATGGAGAAGATAAATACAGAATTTCATTCATTTTTTACGATGCTCTTTTCAGGAGGGCACTCAAAATTGGTCGTAGAAAAACAAAATGGAGAAGAAGACGAACATATAAAAGAGGGGATACAGGTAGAAGTACAGTTGCCACGGAAAAAAGCAACGAGTTTGGAAGTGTTGTCGGGAGGAGAGCGTGCACTCACTTCTATTGCGCTTATCTTTGCTATGAGTCAGGTAAATCCTCCACCGTTTATCATCCTTGATGAAACAGATGCCGCACTTGATGAAGCAAATTCGCGACGTTATGCACAGATGGTGCAAGCACTTTCTGATAAAAGTCAACTCATACTCATTACGCACAATCGTCGTACAATGGAGGCGGCAGGTGAGTTGTATGGAGTAACGATGGGAAGCGATGGTATTTCTAAATTGCTCTCAGTGAAATTTGAAGAGGCGCTGAGTGTAGCAAAATAAGTGGGCAAGGAGACTTCTTGCCCACTTGCCCATTTTTCTAATTTTTCATTCTAATTCGGTACATCTTGCTCGATTGATGTAAGTGCGAGAGTGACTGTATTGCAAATATCATTATAGAGTAATTGGTATTTGAGCATAAAAATTGGAAGACATGGATATTTTCTAATACAGACATCACCATCAGGATCGATCTAGATATCTATACGAAGATAGTTCGGATGTCTATACGATACTTCCGACAAGCTTTCAATAAGCAGTTTGCGATAGTATGGATCCAAATATGACGAGCCATAAATACCGATAGTGGCTCCATTAGCGTCGCCCATTGTACCCCCTCCTTTCTTTATACTTGAATTGGAGTTCTTATGTGAGCGCATACCGTTGAGTTGAAGCTGTCAATAAAGAACTTTATATATAGATAATAGAAAATACCGCAATGAACCGCAGTGAACAAGTGGCCAAGGAGTCTCCTGGTCCACCCGTTTACAAAGAATACAAAGAAAATCCCCCCTGCTTTCGCAGGCGGGGACAGTTCAAAAAAGAATGGAAGAGACTTACTTGATGCCGGCTATCTCCTTATATTTTATAGTGGCTTGTTCTTCAATGTCAGAACCGTCTGCGGCAAGTTCTATTACTTGCCAAGCATCTTCTGCGGTCTTCACCATTTCAAGTGCCTTTTTCAACGCTTTCAACTCTATATCGGAACCGTATGGCGCACGTGCAGCAACATCCAAACAATCGTCGATGGTCTTTGTCATAGTGAATGCTTTTTGAAATACCTCCATATGCAAAGAACTGTCATTTGGAATTTTTCTTGCCACCTTCAAGCATTCTCTTAAAGTGTTTGCATTATCGAGGCGGTGTTTCAGCACTTTTTCCAGCATTTCATTTGTTGTGTTGGTCATAACGACCTCCTTTTTGTTGCGTTATTTCCTATCCGACACAATGCCACACACATAGAACCAAGTCAATGTTCTAGGGTGACTCTGGAACATTGGAGTTAGTAGATAGGAGAGTGTTTATTCAACCACCTCCCAATCTAATTCTTTGCTTTCCAGATCTGCGCGAGCAAGGCGAATTTTTATGGTGTCACCGATGCGATATTTTTTCTTTGTTTTTTGGCCTACTAAGGTGTAGTTTTTCTCATCAAGTTCAAACCAATCTCCCGGAATTGATTGCATTCGTATGAGTCCTTCGGCGTGCGTCTCGTTTTCTGAGACGAACATACCACTTTTGGTAACGCCAGTTACCGTACCCTCAAAAGTACTCCCCACTTTTGAGTGCATATATTCCACCTGCTTAAACTTAACCGAGTCACGCTCTGCGCGCACCGCTTCCACTTCGCGCTGACTCGCGTGAAGCGCCATTTTTCTGTATGCATCTAGTTCTCCTTTTGGTAGTTGTTTTTTATTTAGGTGTGCGGCAAGTATGCGATGTACCATCATATCCGGATACCGGCGTATGGGTGAAGTGAAGTGTGTGTAGTATGCAAATCCAAGACTGAAATGCCCGATATTTTTGTCGGTATAGATGGCCTTTGCCATAGAACGAAGGGTCGCCATCTGAATGACCGCTTCCTCAGGGGTGCCTTTACTTGCGTTTATCAAGTGTGCCAAGTCTTTAGCGGTCACTTCGTCAGGGCTTTTGTTGAGCTGATTATAGCCAAGTGCTTTTAGAAATACCGATAGTTCTGCGAGTTTGTTGGCATCAGGTGCTTCGTGCACACGATAAATAAAGTCTGTTTTTGGTTGGTTGGGAATGCAATGCTTTGCGATGTGTTTTGCTACGGTGCGGTTGGCAAGGAGCATAAACTCTTCAATCAACTTCATAGTGTTGAGCTTTTCCTTCACAAAGGCGCGAATAGGCGTTCCTTTTTCATCAAGCTCAAATCCTATTTCATCGCTATCAAATTCTATAGCTCCCGCTTTAATACGATCATTTCGCAGCGTTTGTGCGAGTGTCCAGAGAGTAGAGAGTTCTGATGTATAGGTATCATCAGAGCCATTCAATACCGCTTGTGCGGTTTTATAGGTAAAGCGATGATCGGACTGGATGAGTGTTTTACTAAAAGAATGTGATATCACTTTTGCAGTAGCGTCCATTTCAAAAAGCACCGAGAACGCCCTCTTTTCTTCGTTTGGATTAAGACTACAGAGATCGTTTGAAATTACTTCAGGAAGCATAGGAATGGTGCGATCTACCAAGTAAACCGAAGTGGCTCGCTCGCGCGCTTCCATATCTACTGCGGTCTGTGGCTGTACATAGTGCGTTACATCGGCTATGTGTATGCCTATTTCATAGTTACCATTTTCAAGTGTGCGGAATGAAAGTGCATCGTCAAAGTCTTTCGCATCATCGGGGTCTATGGTGAAGGTAAGTACATCACGCATATCTTTTCGCCAAGAAAGTTCATCTTTAGAAATCTCTCTTTGTGCTAGTAGTGTCTGTGCCTCTTGCTCTACTTTTTGAGGGAATGAGCTCTCAAATCCTCGCTCAAGCAATATGGCGCGCATCTCTGTCTCGTGTACACCAGCGTCTCCAAGTATCTCAACTACTTTGCCTTTGGGGTCATCTTCTACCGAATCCCACTCAGTCATTTCTACTAATGCCTTCTGTGGCTGAAGGTCTGTATTTTTTGTGGAAAGCATCGGAAAGTCCGAATCATTTTCTATAATAAATCGTTTGTGTATTCTATGGCTGTCTGCTTGGAGGTACCATTGTGCATCTTCATATACGAGCGTGCCGACAAATTGAGTGCGAGCACGAGATACAACCGCGGTTACCATACCCGTTGGGCGACTGCCTCTGTGAGAGTTGGGGAGCAATACAATTCGTACCACATCACCATTGAGAGCTGTACCTATATGCTTCGCATCTATGTATACATCTTCTTTTAAATCAGGGTGTGCGAAAAATCCCGCACCACTTTTAATAACAGTGATAACTCCTTCAAGATGAGCCGATTTAGTATTTCGCTTATTCTTTCGTTTGTGATGTTTGTGTTTATGTTGCATAACCGTTTATTCACAGTAGCACTGATAGGTGAGTAGTGATATTATTCTCGCCAGTCAGTTCATTGCGCTTCCTTTATAGGGAAGTTATGGGTGCTCCCTTATTTCAGGGGGCGCTTAATAATATATAGTAAATATCACATAAGTATAGACATTTATATATTTTTTGATATAGTTTCGCCCACATATGCTAAAAATTAGATTACAAAGAATTGGAAGAAAAAACGATCCGTCATATCGTCTTGTGGTTACTGAACACACACGAGGACCAAAAAGCGAGAAGCATGTGGATCGTGTAGGTTTTTATAATCCTAAAACAAAAGAACAAAACATAGATGCTGAAAAAGTTTCTCACTGGCTTTCAGTGGGGGCAAAAGCAAGTGGCACTGTACACAATATGTTGGTAAAAGCGGGAATTATAAAAGCGGATACTATAAATGTGTTGCCACAAAAGTCTCCTGTTGTGAAAGAACAAGAGGAAAGTGTAGAAACTGAAGCTCAAGCAACAGACACCACAGAAGGAGCAGACACCGCAGCGACAGAGGATGCTCCAGCTAACTCAGAAGAGGCAGCTGCGGACACACAAGAGCAAACAGAGGAAGCACCAGCAGACGAGTCAAAAGAGGAAGCAGGGGAAGAGGAAACAAAAGAAGAAGAGGTAGAAAATACTGAGGAAGCAAAAGAAGAAGCATCAGAAGACAACGAAGACAAATAAAACAATTGACTTACCGATACATCGTGTAATAATAAAAACACCACTATCACAGTGGTGTTTTTATTAAAACATTATCCAATAACAAAGATAAAATATGGAAGGAGATCAAGCATTTCTAGAGTTTGTAGTTAAGGCATTGGTAGACAATCCTGACGATGTAAAGGTAAGTCGTACTGTAGATGAAATGGGAGTATTACTCTCGTTGGATGTACATAAAGACGATATGGGTAAAATAATAGGACGCGCCGGTAACACTGCGAAAGCTATTCGTACATTACTTCGCGTAGTGGGTATGCAAAATGACGCCCGCGTTAATCTAAAAATTAACGAACCGGAAGGAAGCACCGTGCGTGCAGATAAAGAAAGTCATTCTGCAAATGATGACGAAGCATCAGTAACTGCGCCAGAAGATTCAAACGAAACATCTTCAGAGGAAACTATGACCGACGAAGAAAAAGCGGCTGCATCACGATCAGTTGATGAAGCAATGGAAGATTTGGGATTGTAAAAATTCAACTTATTCTAAAAACAAAAATCCGCACATCGTGCGGATTTTTGTGTATTTTTTCCAAAAAATATGTACACTGGTGCGTATATGATTCATTTTCATTTAATTACTCTTTTTCCGGAGTCCGTTGAATGCTATTTCAATGCGTCTATGCTTAAGCGTGCTCAGAAAGATAAAAAGATAAAGGTTAGCTATTACAATCCACGTGAGTTTACCAAAGACAAACATAATCGTGTTGATCGTAAACCGTTTGGTGGTGGTCCCGGAATGGTACTTGAAGCGGAAAGTGTATTGCGCGCCGCTCAAAAAGCGATAGGACGAAAGAAAAATGTATCGGTTATATTTTTCTCTCCGAGCGGCAAGCAGTTTGATCAAAAATATGCAGAGAAACTCGCTAAACAACTAAGCGGTTCAACCGCCCAGTTAAAAAAGAACTCAAAAAAGAAAAGCGGACACATCGTATTTCTCTGTGGACACTACGAAGGCATTGATCAGCGAGTAGTAAAGATATTAAAGGCAAAATCTATTTCTATCGGCCCGTATGTACTCACCGGAGGCGAGCTTCCTGCAGCGATTGTTGCCGATGCCGTCTCGCGAAACATAGATGGAGTACTTGGTAATGCAGAGTCGCTTGAAGACACTCGCATTGCGAGTCCTGAAGTATATACAAGACCGGAAGTCTTAAAATGGAAAGGAAAAGAATATAAGGTACCGAAGGTACTTCTCTCAGGACATCACAAAAAGATAGAAGAGTGGAAACGAAACAAGAAAAAATAACAATTCAAATGATATGCAAAAAAAAGACCGCCTGATGGGGCGGTCTTTCAAGTTGTTGTGGTGATTGTTGCACTTTGGATATGATGAAGATCATCCAAACACTCCAAAGTGATACAAAAGCATAGCGCCGAGCAAGATGCCGGAGCGTACCAGCGAGATGAATGTCGCAGCACACGCGATGTCTTTCGCGTTTTTTCCATGTTCATTGTGCTGTCGATTGGGAAACTGTGCATCCACCACCTCTTCAATCGCAGTGTTTAGCAATTCTGTGCGAATGGGGCCAGCTACCGCCACTGCAACGATAGCTACTTCCAGGAGAGTGGGAGGCCACACAAGAAACACTACAAGTGGCAACACCACACATCCGAGCAATAAAAGACGCAAGAAGCTCGCATCTTTGGTTGCTTCATTAAAACCCACAAGTCCGTCTTTGGTCGTCTTTATTAGACGACTGAAAGACAATGCTGAGCGAAAGTCCATAACACACCTCCTTTCAAGGTTGTGTATCCGTCTATGGCATAGTAAACACCATATGTAACAAAAATGCCACCATAATTATTTATACACATATACCATTTGACAAAATGATTGACATACTAAAGGTAATACAGTAGAATACCGGGTACTTTTTATGTGATTGTGTTATGGCTGGTTTTGTGCTAGTGAGCGTATACAGAACCGAGTTATGAAAAGGATTTTTAATACTTTTATTTTACGACATCAATAGTCAATATTAATGTGTCTAAAATAAGCAATTTACTAAGTTAACTACAAATGTACACCAACGCGACAGAAGTCGTTTTGGGACACTTATTGTTATGACTAAAACCTCATTGCCAAAGAAACACTTTGGAAAGTTCACTGAGAATATTGTCGAGACACCAAACTTGGTGCACGAGCAAATAGACTCATACAAGAAGTTGATAGAGGAAGGAGTAAAGTCAATATTTGAAGAGTTTTCTCCTATCTCTGATTATTCAGGAAAAAAGTTTGACCTGGATATATCAAACTTTTCTTTCGGGAAACCTGAATACACCGAACACTACGCAAAGTACAAGCGTCTTACTTACAAGATACCACTGCGAGTAGAGGCAAAACTTACCAACAAAACAAACGGCGAAACCAAGACCCAAGAAATCTTTCTTGCGGATTTTCCGTACATGACCGACCACGGCACCTTTATCATTAACGGAGTTGAGCGAGTAGTGGTGCCACAGCTCGCACGATCATACGGGGTATTCTTTTTAAAGAATTTGCTTAAAGGCGCTGAATATTTCAGTGCAAAAATAATTCCTTCTCGCGGAGCGTGGGTAGAAATGGAAAGTGAACCAGATGGTGTCATTTATGTAAAAATAGATCGAAAGAGAAAGTTCCCCGTTACTTCACTGCTTCGTGTTTTTGGACTTGAAGATGAGGAGTCAATGCTTAAGGCGTTTAAGGATGTAGAAGGAGCAGAAGAAGTAATAAAAGCATCCTTGGAGATAGACCCAGCTGAAAATACCCAAGATGCATACTTAGAGATATACAAACGACTTCGTGATGGTGATTTGGCAACTCCCGAAACTGCACGCGAATTCGTTGATTCTATATTTAGTAAGGAGCGATACGACCTATCAAAAGTAGGGCGATACCAATTTAATCACCGATTTGGATTAGAAGACAAAGGTAAGTCGCTTGATGACCAAGTACTTGAACAAGACGATATTGTGCGCATTATCGGAAAAATTGTTGAGCTTAACAATACACCAAATGCAAAAGAAGATGATATAGACCATCTTGGATTTCGTCGTGTGCGCTATGTAGGCGAGATGATGCAACATCAAGTGCGTATCGGAATGAGTAGATTGAAAAGAAACATTCAAGACAGAATGTCTACAGTAGATGCCGAGACTACACTTCCAATGCAATTTGTAAATCCACGACCGTTTGCTGCAGCGGTTATGGAGTTTTTCTCTACAAACCAACTTTCGCAGTTTATGGATCAAGACAACATTTTGGCTGAGGTTGAGCACTTGCGAACACTTTCAGCGCTTGGTCCCGGAGGACTTACTCGCGAGCGAGCAGGTTTTGATGTGCGTGACGTACACACGAGTCACTACGGACGACTTTGTCCTATTCAGACACCGGAAGGACAAAACATTGGTCTGATATTGCGTCTCACCGTACAGGCACGATTAAATGACTTCGGAATAATAGAAACACCGTATGTGCGTGTAAAAAATGGAAAAGTAACTGATGAAGTTGTGTATCTTAATGCGCTTGATGAAGAGAAGTACACTATTGCCCACGCAGCTACAGAGCGAGATGCATCAGGAAAGTTTACTAAAGATCTTATTGAAGCACGAAAAAATGGTGAACCGATTATAGTTGGGCCAAAAGATATAGAATTTATGGAAGTAGTAAATGGTCAAGCATTTTCTGTGGCAACCACAATGATTCCATTCCTTGAACACGACGACGCAAACCGAGCACTCATGGGATCAAACATGCAAAAACAAGCAACGCCTTGTATCATTCCTGAAGCACCATATGTTGCAACAGGTATTGAAGAAAGTGTTGCGCGCGACTCAGGACGATTGGTTCTTGCAAAAGAAGCTGGAACGGTAACCTATGCTGATGCACGAAAAATAACCGTTAAAAACAACAAAGGCAAAGAAGAAACATACGAACTCGTATCATTTAGTAGAACAAACAACACTTCAATGTCACATCACCGAGTATCGGTAAATGTGGGAGATAAAGTAAAAGTGGGTGATGTGCTCGCTGATACATCTTCTAGCGCCAACGGACAAGTAGCGATAGGACAAAACACTCGAGTGGCATTTATGTCATGGGCCGGATCCAACTACGAGGACGCCATCGTTATTTCCGAGCGTTTGGTAAAGAAAAGTAAGTTTACCTCAATACAGGTAGAGGAGTTTGTTGCGTATGTGCGTGACACAAAATTGGGTGCCGAGGTAACTACCTACGATATTCCAAATGTGTCCGAAGCAAAACTTAAAAACTTGGACGAAGAAGGAATTGTCCGAATTGGTGCGGAAGTGCGCACAGGAGACATTCTTGTCGGTAAAGTAACGCCAAAAGGAGAGACACAGCTCACACCAGAAGAACGACTACTTCGATCTATATTCGGAGAAAAGGCGAAAGATGTAAAAGATACATCTTTGCGTATGAAGGCAGGTAAAAAAGGACGCGTTATCGGTGTGAAGGTATTCTCACGAGAAAACGGCGATCACTTGGAGTCTGGAATTATAAAGCGAATACACATAGAGGTGGCACAACTACGAAACATTTCAGTAGGTGACAAGCTCGCAGGTAGACACGGAAACAAAGGAGTTATTTCTCGAGTGTTGCCTGAGGAAGATATGCCATACACCAAAGATGGAGAGCCAATTGACATTATCTTGACACCACTTGGTGTGCCATCTCGTATGAACTTAGGGCAGATATTGGAAATGCACTTGGGAATTGCAGCGGAGAAGCTTGGATATCAAGCAATTGTGCCACCATTTTCCGGAACTACGGAAGAAGACATCATTTCAGAACTTAAAGAAGCGGGCATTCCTGAAACTGGAAAGGTTGACCTATACGATGGGCGTACCGGAGAGAAGTTTGATCAACCAATAGCTATTGGAAATATGTACATCTTGAAACTACACCACATGGTGGAAGACAAGATACATATGCGAAGTGTTGGTCCATACTCTATTACCACACAGCAACCACTTGGTGGTAAAGCGCAAAACGGAGGACAGCGAATCGGGGAGATGGAAGTCTGGTCATTACTTGGATACGGTGCAGCGTATGCGCTTCGTGAAATACTTACTATCAAATCAGACGATATTCTCGGAAGGTCAGCGGCGTTTGATTCTATTGTGAAAGGTGAGCGAATAAAGCATCCAAATGTTCCAGCAACATTTAATGTGTTGGTTCGCCACTTGCGAGGATTGTCACTGGACATCAATTTAGAAAAGAGTAACGACGACAAATAATGCCTATGAAAACAAACAAAGAAATTCTCATAAACGATTTTGACAAAGTGACACTCAAACTTGCGTCACCTGAGAGGGTATTGGAGTGGTCTCGTGGCGAGGTAACAAAACCTGAAACCATCAACTATCGTACGCAACGACCTGAAAAAAACGGATTGTTTGACGAAAAGATATTCGGTCCTGAAAAAGACTTTGAATGTTACTGTGGAAAGTACCGCGGTATACGATTCAAAGGTATTATTTGTGAAAAATGTGGTGTAGAGATTACCAGAAGTGTTGTACGACGCGAGCGAATGGGGCACATAGAACTTGCAACACCAGTAGCACACATCTGGTTCCATCGTGGTATTCCATCAAGAATTGCACTTATGCTCGGTATTTCAACATACGATGTTGAAAAGGTAGTGTACTTTGCCGGCTACATAGTAACCAAAGTATATGATGATCAAAAAGCTCGCTTGCTTAAAGATCTTGAAAGCGAATTCAAAGCTAAGGTAAGTGATGTAAAAGACGAAAAAACGAAAAAGCACATCAAGGAATTGGCAACAGCGGCAAAGAAAGAAATAGAAAGTATAAAAGAAGGAATTGTTCTTGAAGAGGCACAGTACCACAAGTTTGCTATGAAGTACGCTGCGTGTTTTGAGGCGCGTATCGGTGCTGAGGCAATTTACGACATATTCAAAAACCTTGACCTTGAAGAGTTCAAACAAAAACTAACAGAACAATACGCAAAAGCAGGAGCTGCAGAGAAAGCAAAACTACAAAAGCGAATCACTTTGGTTTCTCAGATGATAGGAGCAAATATTCGTCCTGAGTGGATGTTCCTCACACGCCTTCCAATTATTCCACCGGCACTTCGTCCGATGGTGCCACTTGAAGGTGGGCGACACGCTTCTTCTGATATCAACGACCTATATCGTAGAGTGATAAACCGTAACAACCGACTTAAGAAATTGAAAGAAATTTATGCACCGGATGTTATCTTGCGTAACGAGAAACGAATTCTGCAAGAAGCGGTTGACGCACTACTTGATAACTCTGTTCGCCGTGGAAATACTGCATATTCAGTAGGAGGACAGCGATCACGACCATTAAAATCTTTGGCTGATTACTTGAAAGGAAAGCAAGGATACTTCCGACAAAACCTTCTTGGAAAACGAGTAGACTACTCGGGACGATCGGTTATTGTCATTGGTCCTGATCTTAATCTTGACCAATGCGGATTGCCAAAGATGATGGCACTTGAATTGTTCCGACCGTTTATCATTGCAGGACTATTGGAGCGAGAAATTGCGTACAACATCCGCGGTGCGGGACGACTTATAGAAGATGGTATTCCTGAAGTGTGGGCTATTCTTGAAGAGGTTATTAAAGACAAATATGTATTGCTTAACCGCGCACCTACTTTGCACAGGCAAAGTATGCAGGCATTTAAGCCGGTACTTATTGAAGGGTCTGCTATCCAGCTACACCCACTTGTGTGTGAAGCGTTTAACGCCGACTTTGACGGTGACCAGATGGCAGTTCATGTTCCTCTTTCAGACGAGGCACAATTTGAGGCGCGTACTATACTTTCATCTCACAAAAACATCCTAAAACCAGGATCAGGTGATGTAACAACCAACGCACGACAAGATATGACCCTTGGAATATACTGGATGACCAAAGATGTGGAGGGAGTAAAAGGAGAAGGAAGTGTATTTGAATCCACCAACCGTGCCATCAGTGCGTATGACTACGGAACGGTAGACTTCCGTGCGAAGATAAAAGTACTTCCAAGTGATACTGAAAAGTATTCAATCTTTAATGGAGAATTGTTTGAAACAACGGTAGGACGGCTACTTTTCAACTCAGTAC
The DNA here is from genome assembly GCA_027082835.1 of Candidatus Kaiserbacteria bacterium. Taxonomy (GTDB): domain Bacteria; phylum Patescibacteriota; class Minisyncoccia; order Phycocordibacterales; family UBA2100; genus UBA2100. Next base: position 3,257 of record JALWTP010000013.1, on the reverse strand, counting down.
TTCCAAAAGACTTCCCGTATATCAACGAAACATTTGACCGAAAGCGAATGAGTAAGTTGGTTGATGACTTGATAGCAATCTACGGACTTGATGGAATGCCAACAATACTTGATAAAATAAAGAAATTCGGATTTAAGTATGCTACACACGCGGGTATTACATGGGGACTTGGTGACCTTTCAACTCCAAAAAATAAAGAAGAAATAATTAAAGAGAGCACAAAAGCAGCACTTGAGTTGCGCGATCAATTCAACGAAGGACTCCTAAGCGATGAGGAGCGACGACGACTTACCATAGAAATATGGCAGAAGGCAAAAACAGCAATTGAAGGTTCTGTTGCTGATTCTATTGACCCAAATGGTTCGGTAAGCGATATGATCACCTCAGGTGCTCGTGGTTCTGTAGGACAGCTTACTCAGATGATTGGTATGAAGGGTCTTATTCAAAACCCAAATGGTGACATTATTGAGACACCGGTTACAGCTTCGTATAAAGAAGGAATGACACCGATAGAATACTTTATTACCACTCACGGTTCTCGAAAGGGTCTTGCCGACACCGCTCTAAAAACAGCGCAAGCGGGATACCTCACACGACGACTCTTTGATGTAGCACAAGACATTATCATTACTGAAGAAGATTGCGGTACAAAAGAAGGAGTAGAAGTAAGTAGGGTTAATGCTCTTGGTATGGAAATACCAATGGCACGATCTACAAAGGGTAGAGTATTGGCAGAAGCGGTAGAGGTTGACGGAAAGACTCTATTTAAGAAAGGGCATTTGGTATCAACTCTTGATTCAGAAGAGATAGACAAATCCGGTGTAGAAACCGTTATAGTACGATCTCCAATGACCTGTAAAACAAAACGAGGCGTATGTCAGAAGTGTTATGGATATGACCTTACTACAAACGAACTCGTAGACCTTGGAGAATCAGTGGGAACAGTTGCAGCTCAATCGCTTGGTGAGCCATCAACACAGCTTACTATGAACACAAAGCACTCGGGAGGTGCGGCAAGTATCGGGGGAGACATCACACAAGGTCTTCCAAGAGTAGAGGAGGTGTTTGACAAGAGGAATCCGAAGAATCCTGCAGCTATTGCACGAATAGATGGAGTAGTATCGGACATTATAAAAGAAGACGGACAAACTACATTGATATTGCTACCAAACGACACCAGTAAAGGCGCCAAGAAACGAGAGACAGAATACAAAATACCTGAAGTACGACAGATATTGGTCAAGAAAGGAGAAAGTGTAACGAAGGGACAATTCCTTACTGATGGATCTGCCGAATTACCCGAGTTGTTTGAGTATGCAGGGAAAGCAATAACTCAAGAGTATATAATCTCTGAAATAAATAAGATTTATGAATTGCAAGGTATTGCGGTATCACGAAAGCACTTGGAGATAATAATCCGTCAAATGTTCTCACGAAGAAAGATTAAAAATCCAGGGGATACTAAATTCTCAATAGGACAAGTAGTAGAGCGAGTGCAGTTTGAAAACGAGAACGAGAAAATCAAAGCAGAGGGAGGAACGCCGGCAACAGCAGAAGAGTTGGTAACCGGTATTACCGAGACATCTCTTACCAGAAACAGTTTCTTATCTGCATCATCATTCCAAAACACCACACGAAAATTGTCAGAAGCTGCAGTGCGGGGTGCTGAAGACAATCTTTCAGGATTGAAAGAAAATGTTATCGTTGGACGACTTATTCCCGCAGGTACCGGATTTAAGGGCAGTAAAAAATACCAAAATATACAAGAGTTGCAAAACGAACTTGCACAGCAACATTCAGAACAAGAAGAAGAGTAGGGAGTTTAGTAAGATGAAATAAGCACTTTAGGGTATTCACATAAGTGAGTGCCCTATGTGTTACAATCGCACTATGAGTAATGTTGAAGATATAAAAGATCGCCTTACCATTGAAGAAGTGGTTTCGCAGTATGTAGAATTGAAATCTTCAGGAATTAACCTCAAAGGAAGATGCCCGTTCCATGCTGAGAAAACTCCTTCGTTTATAGTCTCGCCATTGAGACAGACCTATCATTGTTTCGGTTGTGGGGTGGGAGGAGATATATTCACATTCATTCAAGAGATAGAAGGATTGGATTTTAAAGGGGCACTCAAGATGCTTGCTGATAAAGCGGGGGTTACACTTACTTACACCAAGTCAGACACAAACAAAGATGAAAAAGATACTTTGTACGATATATTGGAGCAGATCACCGTATTTTATCAAAGTAAATTGACCGACAAACATCGCACATACTTGCACGAGAGAGGGATACAAGATGATGTAATAGACTCTTTTAGAATAGGGTTTGCTCCTGAGAGCTGGACGGAAGCACTGGAATATCTTAAAGGTAAAGGGTTTTCGCAAAAGGATATAGAAACTTCGGGTATCGTAAAACAAGGAAATAAAGGTGTGTATGATAGATTCCGATCTCGTATTATGTTTCCGATAGCCGATAGTGTGGGGCGCAGTGTTGCATTTTCCGGAAGGATATTTGGTACCGAAAATAACGAAGCGGCAAAATACATCAACTCTCCGGAAACACCACTTTATAACAAATCAAACATACTGTATGGGTATAATCTTGCAAGGCAGGCGATACGGAAAAACGATTTTGCTGTTGTAGTAGAAGGGCAGATGGATTTGCTTGCGGTGCATCAAGCCGGATATACAAATACCGTAGCCATATCCGGGACAGCATTCACCAAACAACATCTCGCGCTTCTTAAAAGAATGTCAGGAAATATGATTTTGGCATTGGATGCCGATGAAGCAGGTATAAAAAGCGCATGTAAGTCAGCGTTTGAAGCCATTAAAGAGGGATTTGATGTGAAAATTGCACGCCTTCCCGAAGGAAGTGATCCGGCAGATTTATTACTCTCAGGCGGAAAGGACGAATGGAAAAAAGTTATAAAGAATTCTGAGCACATTATAGATTTTCTTCTCTCGTATTTCCGAGAAAAGACGAAAGATGATAGAGCGTTCAAACTGAAGGTGGAAAGGTCGATTCTGCCCTATGTTGCGATTATTAATAGCGAGATAGATAAACAGCACTTTATAGGGAAAATAGCTGCACAACTTGCTGTTTCTCACGAGGCGGTGGAGAAGCAGGTGCAAAAAGCAAAAAGTGATACTACGCAAAACGGTACCGTAATAGAGAATACAAAAGATGATATAAACAAAAAAGAAAAAACAAATGCAGACGAAGAATTGGTACTGATGTGGCTCTGGCAAAAGAC
>JALWTP010000012.1 GCA_027082835.1 Candidatus Kaiserbacteria bacterium | reverse complement strand
CCCTATTCAAAAACGATCAAAAGACGCACTCACCTATTTCTCGTCCGAAACCTTTTCAAAGGGAAGTATCGTAAAGGTTCCCATTCGCAAATCTGAAGTATATGCAATCGTACTTGAATGCAAAGAAGCGCGCCTTGCCAAAACAACACTTCGCACCAGTGCATATGAAGCAAAGAAAATACCCAAACAATCTCCCTTCGCGCTATTGCAACCAGTAGCGCTACACGCACTGCAAAAAACTGCCGATTACTTTGCCACTTCGGTAGGCAGTGTCGCTCGCTCTTTCATTCCTGTTGCGGTACTCAAAGGTGAGATTCCCCTGCAAAGAAACGCGCGCAAAGCAAAATTAGGAACACGGACAATTTCGGCACTACTTGCCACAAGAGCGATACGATACGAGATATATAAGAAGCTTGTACGAGATTATATTGCGAAAGAGAGGTCGGTGGTTATATGCGTTCCAACGCTCGCTGAAGTAGAGCGCCTCGCCCAATATTTTCAAAAAGAGTTGAGCAACTCTTCTCAAAGCACTCCCGTCTATATACTTCACAGTGGAAAAACTGCAAAGAAACAAAAAGAGGAGTGGCAAAATATATTGGGAGAAAAAGGACCACTACTCTTGGTTTCCACTCCCGTTTTTGCCTCTATTCCTCGCCACGACATCGGCGCATACATTTTAGAAAATGAGCCATCAGCTCACTACAAACAGCAAGCATATCCGTATATAGACGCAAAAGTATTCATAGAAACAATGAGTGAGAGTATCAAAAGTGACCTTATCTATACTGGGTCAACACTGAGCTCATCGGTATATAACGACATACAAAATAAAAAAGTGACTACTTTAAAACCTGTCCCAAAAACACTTTCTTTTGATGCATCGTGCGATCTGATAGACACAACCGTGTCGCGCAGTTTTGCTAAAGAAAACAAGAAGCCATTTCCCGCACTCTCTGCGGAAGTAAGTGACACCATTGCCGAAGCACTCAAAAATGGCGAAAAAATATTTCTCCTTGCATCGCGACGAGGTATAGCACCACAAACCGTCTGTGGTGACTGCGGAAAGACACTTTTATGCACTTCGTGTCGGTCAACTATGTCGCTTCACTCCTCACGCGGTAAACGAATGTTCCTATGCCACCGTTGTGGGCATAGCGCAGATGCCAACATACGCTGTGCGCATTGCGATAGTTGGAATATGGTGCCACTGGGCATTGGCATAGAACAAATTCAAGCATACATAAAGAAACTGTTTCCGAAAGCATCTCTCTACACCATCAGCTCAGACGACACCACAACAATCAAAAAATCGCGAAGTGAATATGAAAAGTTTTTAAATGAAGCAGGTGGTGCGATATTACTCGGCACACAAAAGGCAATTCCACACATAGATGAAAGGGTGACATATAGCGTCATTGTTTCGGTAGATGCACAGCTATGCATACCAGATTTCAAAATAGAGGAAAAGGTATTCAATACCATCACATCACTGAAAGAAGTAACCAAAAAGAGACTACTCGTAGAGACGACAGATCCTGAAAATAAAATGCTCAACTTTGCAAAAAATGGTGAATATAAAGACTATATGAAAGAGGAATTAACTCTGCGAAAAACACTTCACTATCCGCCTTATTACCTTTTTATACGCATTGCGTGCATCGGCAAGAAAAGTGACGTAAAAGACGCGATGCGGACATTCCTAACCATTACCAAAGAATACGCACCAAAGGTGTTTAGAGGGTATATCCCCAAAGGAAAGATGGTTGAGTTAGACGCACTCATACGCATACCTGCTGACCAATGGCCTGATGAAAAGCTTATGGCGATACTGCGATCACTTCCCTTTTCATTCTCAGTAGACATCGCACCAAACAAAACCCTGTAACAATGTTCCAGGGGTCCCCTGGAACATTTAACTTGTATAAAATAAATATGAGCAAGGGGACCCCTTGCCCACCTGCTTGCCAGTTTTTAAGATATGGGGTACAAGTATAAAATACTGCGATGCATCGCAGTAAAAATGAACAATAAACAATCTTAATACGCTCTTGTGTAAAAGAGATATCTAATATAGTATTGTAATAGGTAGCCACTGTCCCTGTTACCTGCCACTCACGGCCCCAGTGCTTGCCACTGGGGCTTTTTTTATACACACAAACACGGTATAGTCTTTCTATGCGAGAAATTGTATACATAGGAACGCCGGTACTTCACCAAGAATCAGAACCGGTTTCAGATACACAAATAGGATCAGCTAAACTGAATACTATTTTAGATGATATGAAAGAAGCGCTTCATAGCGAGAAATTTGGCGTTGCTATCGCTGCACCACAGGTTGCAGTACCACTGCGTATATTTATTATTGCCGGGCATGTATTTGCATCTATTAAAGACGAAGAGTACGACAAAAAAGTGCATTTAGACGAGGTGTTTATCAATCCGGAAATACTAAACTGTTCAAAAAAGAAAGAAGTGGGAGACGAGGGATGTCTTTCGGTTCCGGGAAAATACGGCACCAAAGTGGAACGCTTTGACAAGGTAACCATACGCTACAAAAATGAAAATGGAGAAGTGAAAGAGCGGGGCGCATCAGGGTTCCTTGCCCGCATTTTCCAGCACGAGATAGATCATCTTAATGGTATTCTCTACACCGACCACGCTCTTGAAGTCATTGATGTAGACGACAATCTCAAACCACTATAAAATTACACCATGCACCACAAACTACCCTTTGTATTCTTTGGATCACCCAAGCTCTCTACCATCGTATTAGACGAGCTTAAATCGCAAGACTTACTTCCCTAGCTTGTGGTTACTTCACCCGACAAACCCGCAGGACGCGGTATGAAAATGCGCCCAACTCCCGTCAAAGAATGGGCTCTTCAAAACAACATTCCCGTGTGGGAAACAGGAAAAGCAGACGACGCGCTTGCAGAGCGACTCCGAGAAGACGCATCTGAAGTATATGTCGTTGTTGCGTTTGGCATCATACTCCCCGACAACATCCTCAACATCCCAAAGTACGGTATAGTCAATATTCATCCATCACTTTTGCCAAAATATCGCGGACCATCGCCTATACGCAGCGCGATACTAAACGACGATAAAGATATGGGTATCACCATAATGAAGATAGATGAAAAAATGGATCACGGCCCAATAATCACCCAAGAAAAGTACACTCCGGAAAAGTGGCCACCAAATGCACTTTCTGTAGAAGAACACCTTTTCGCTCGCGGAGGGTCACTTCTTGCCGATATATTACCCAAATACACAGAAGGAGCGATAATTCCAACACCACAAGACGACTCAAAAGCCACCTACTGCAAACTCTTTAAAAAAGAAGACGGGCACATAAACCTTACTGACAACCCGTATACCAACCTTCTTAAAATACACGCCTACGCACAGTGGCCGGGCACTTTCTTCTTCACCGAAGATAAAAAGAGAGTGAAGATCGTATCGGCGCACCTTTCGGAAGACGCAGAAAAACTGATACTTGACGAAGTTATACCGGAAGGCAAAAATAAAATGAAATACTCTGATTTTCTAAAAGTACAGTCGTAAAAAATACCACACTACTGAACAAAGCACGCGCATTGCGCGGGCTTTGTTCAGCGTCGCACCTATACGATGCTCTACTTCTTCATCCAATTGTAGATAAGTGCAATGATAGCTCCACCTATCGCTCCATCTACGAAGCCCCATACTGCACCGATAATTCCTCCTACAAAACTTGGCGCAAAACCAATATAGAGAGAAGAGATGACTGAGACGATTTGATCGCCCCATCCATACATAGCCGCCCAGCCCAAAAAGAGCATATACGCAGCTACACTAAGCCCAAACGCAACAGCAAGCGCTTTTACATCGAGCTTTCCTGTGTTTTGTCCATCCATAGTTATATATATTAACTACTAATACATTCAGTATACACCCAATCGCTTTTGTCAAACGACTAATACACAGATACGTCTTTCCTGCCAAACAGCACTACTTCCAGAATCGCAATAGCTTTTTCACTTTTGCACCACCTCGTCGCAGTGCATCTAATCGCCTTTTCTTTTCGCGTCCCATACGCGATACCAAATCATCTCGTGCAATATCAATCGCCGCCATTATACTCTCTCCATGCCCTACTGCATGTACTCGCTCGGCTCCCGCATGAATGGTTATGTCTGCGCGAAACACATTCCCGCTATTTTGTTCTTGCTTTTTCTCCAAACTCACATCTGCTGAGATATTGCCCGCGTCCACATTTTTTAACAATTTGGTAACCGATATCGTTTTCTCCTCTGCATATGTGCGTATTTCATCGGTCAATTCAATGGTTGTTGCTTTAAAATTTATATTCATACAATTGTATTTTATTGCTAAATACTAAAGAACTTCCTATTTAATAATAGCAAGAGTTTTCCCTCTTGCACGGTGTCCCGTTCGTATAACTACTTTTGAAAGCTCAACACCAAAGTGTCGTGCAATTAATTCTCGCACACGGGTGTTTGCCATATTGCGCTCCGCCGGCTCGCGTACATATATCTCAAAAGAGTTATCGGAACACTCTACGAATTTTTCTTTTTTCGTTTTTGGAAATACTTTTACTTTGACCAAATTACTCTCCATGATTTTTCTGCAGATACTCTATGATATCTGCACTTTCGTACATAGATACATCATTTTCTTCATCCAACAGAAATGGTACCTGTTGCTTGCCACCTTTGGAAATAAGCTCTGCATAGGCATCGCGATCTTCTGCCACATTTTGCAAATCCAGTTCAATACCATTGTGTTGTGCAAAATTAATAACGCGCAAACAAAATGGGCATGTTGGTTTGTAATATAATTTCATATTTTTATCTATTAGCTATTAGTAACCCTGTTGTATACGCCAACCAGTTCCGCTTTATCTATAATATGATGACGCATCGCCGCGCGTATTGCTTCTTTGGTAGCGCCTTCTTGTTCATCTATTTTTGCAGACAGCGCATACACGAAAAAGAAATACCGGTGCTCTTTATCGGGCGGACACGGACCACCGTAGGCAGTCGTACCACTTGAAGTAATGCCATGCACACCATCGGGCTCTGTTCCTTTTGGTATCACTGTGGTACTTGGATCAATATTGAAAACAATCCAATGATCCCACATACCATCCTCGCGTACATAGGTAGGTACATCGGGGTCTTCCATGATAAGTACCAACGATTGTGTACCTTCGGGTACATCGGCAATATGCAATTCTGGAGAGATGTTTTCTCCATCGCAGGTATACTCTTGCGGTATACGCTCTCCGTTTTTAAATGCGGGGCTGGTAACTTGCATACACATCACAGTATACCACATTGAAAAATCTGCTCGCTAGTGTAGAATAGCCACATCTTATTTATTGGAAATAAGATACATTCCGCGGTAGCTCAGCGGTAGAGCAACCGGCTGTTAACCGGTAGGTCACAGGTTCGATCCCTGTCCGCGGAGCCAAACACTTCAAAATATAGGAACTCACAAACACCCGCACTACGCGCGGGTGTTTGTGTGGCTAACGATATGTTTTTAGTGGAGAAACAATCTCTACCACCACAGGGTATTCCACATATGACGCATCATACGATCTTGCCAATCAAAATACTCTTGCATCATTTTTTCTTGCTTTATAAAGTCGTCATTGATATGTTTTAAATCTTCCCTATGCATTGGGGTGGTAGTTGCATATGTTTTCCATTTTCCATTTTCATACCGTGATATAATCTCACTGCGAATACCATACGGTGCATATATTTCTTTTCCGCTATTTTCTTTAATTTTAGAAGTACCCAAAGGAGTATCGGAATGTTGTTGGTGTTGTTGCAACACATTATTGTTTGTCATATGCAACACTGGTCCAAAGAAAAGATAGACATTCAACGCCAAACTACCCACCAACAATAATCCAAGTACTGTTCTTGAATCAATATGTTTGAGTATTTTTTTTGTTGAGCTAAGGAATGAATTATCGTGTATCTTCATATGCATTTATTCTATTTCTATCTCTTTCCCGATAATCTTTGCTGGCTCTTTTTTGCCAAGTGTAATTAATAATTCTCCATTTTCATACTTTGCTTTTACCTCATCCTCATCTGCATTTTCAGGAAGTGAAAAAGAACGAGAAAACGAACTGAAATTATATTCGTAGCGAGAATATTTCCCTTTTTCTTTTTTTGAAGTCTCGTGCTTTTTTTGCGCAGAGACGGTAAGCATACCGTTATCAACCGTTACCTTGAAGTCATCTTTGGTAAGTCCCGGAGCCGCTAACTTCACCTCGAACCCATCATCTTCTTCTTTAATATTTACTGCGGGTACATTCAAACCGGGAGAAAGGCTATGCATCCTATTATCTCCACCAAAGAAATCTTCTAATAAAGAAGGAAGTGCAGGAAATGCATCTTCCACATTATTCCATTTAATTAAACTCATATGCCTAAGTTTATTAAGTTAATAATGTGCAAGTGACACCCTACGATGTTTTGCGTAAATATTATAGGACCATATATTTTTTTGTCAAATACTATCTTCTGGTAATACACCTAATTAAAAGTGATGAAAGTATTTTCATCTTGCTGTTTGTTTCTTACCGCCTGCCATTCCATTCTTCTTGGAATTGCTCTAGATATTTCTCCATAAAAGATGTGCGTCTTCTTGCAATCTTCTTTGCTGTTTTCGTGTTCATTAAATCTTTTAGCAAAAGTAATTTTTCCTCAAAGTGATGGTATGTAGAACTATTCATTTTTTGATATTCTTTTGTAGTGCTGATTTTCTGCGCTTTTTTTGTTGGATCATATAGCGGTCTTCCCCTGCTTCCACCAAAGGCGAACGCACGTGCAATCCCAATTGCCCCTATAGCGTCTAACCTATCAGCATCTTGCACTATATAAAACTCTTTGGGAGCATATTTCCTTTTTCTATTCAAAGATTTGCTAAACGACATATTTTTTATGATAAACATAACCTGTGTAATTATATCTTCGGGCACCTTTTGTTTTTTTAGAAAGGTTTGGGCAATTGAGTAATCATCTTCTTTCTTGTGTATCACCTTTCTATCTCCCACATCGTGAAGTAATACCGCGAGTGTAATAACAAAATCACCTCCTCCTTCACTTTCACTAATTGCCGTAGCATTTTCCAATACCCTTTTTATATGCCACCAATCATGCCCGGTGCATTCTCCGGATAATGCCTTTTTAGTAAATGTTTCTGTATTTTTAAGTATGATTCTTTTATTCATTGGTGGAGTATATCGGTCTCGGGAGGCCTGGATAATTGCTAGAGATCGAGTGAGTGGCAAATATGAGAAATAGTAAAAAAAAGCGAAAAGAAAGTGAATATTCCTTGTTTGAGAGTTATTCCTTTGTAAATTGG
>JALWTP010000011.1 GCA_027082835.1 Candidatus Kaiserbacteria bacterium | reverse complement strand
TTCTGACTTATCTACATCTATTTCATAACCCCATTTTGATTTAATATCGGTTGCTCGTGCTTGTGCGATGTATTCAAAACCACGTTTTTCGGAAAAGTCTTTGATGTATGCTTCCACAATTTCCTCCATGAGTGTTCCGCCACGGTTCTTTCGTCCATTACTGTCCAAACCAACTTCAACACCCATAACATAATCAACGAGATTTTTGATGCCGTCTTTTTGAAACAAACGAGCAAGCCCAGATTTTTCAAGAAATTCAAAATACTTTTTCGCACCATCTTTGCCACTGGTAAAATCAAAAAACTCTGAATCTTTTGTGACTTTATCAAAAACTTCTAATTTATTTTCGCGCACCGCGAGCAGGACAGGCAACGCTTTCACAATGTCGGGATTTGATTCGTAAAGCTTTGCGAATTCTTTTTTCAGATTTTCTTTTCCGAGTAGATAGTTGAGTTTATTGAGAGAAATTTCAAGGTCAGTGGCATTTGCCGATACCTTGTCCCAGTTCACAAAATAATCCCATGTTTTTATGGAGCTTTTGAAACTGTTTGCCAATTCTGTAAATGTTTTGTTCATATCATTTAATAGTTAGTTACTAATACTTCGTGAATCTTTCCACGCTTTGCAGCATTTGAGTTTATCGCTCGCCCCGCAGATACTTTTGCTACCTTCACACCTTTAATACCTAAGTACAATTCGTTGATAAATGGTGTATCAGAATTTGAAAGCATCACAAAACAACCTCGTTTGTGAAGTTCAATAAAAATATCTCGCAACTCCGTTTGCTCTTTTTCTAAAAATGAATCTGCAGTATATGACGTAAATGAAGCAGTTCTGCTTACGGGATAATATGGTGGATCGAAATATACAAAATCACCTTTCTTTGCTCTTTTGAGTACCGCTTTATAATCCTGCTCTTTTATGGTGACTTTCTGTAGTGCTTTTGATACTTTTCGCAAGTTTTCCTCATCGCAAATTGTCGGATTTGTGTATTTTCCGAAAGGAACATTAAACCCTCCCTTGCTATTGACGCGATACATCCCGTTAAACCCTGTACGATTGAGGAAAATGAAACGCGAGGCTACTTCAACATCTGGCAATTTTTTCGGATCTTTTGCGCGCACCTTACGATAGTATTCCTTTTCGTACTTATGTTTTTTGAGTGATTTAATGAGTGCGTCAACATCATTCTTTATGACATTGTATGTCGTGACGAGTTCGCTGTTTAGATCAGAAAGCTTCGCTTTCTTAGGAAGTAAGTCAAAAAAGACAGCCCCTCCGCCCACAAACGGTTCAAAGTATGTGTTAGTTAGAGGGTTAAAATCATCTGGTGGATATAATCCAAGTTCGCGAAATTGCTTGAGGAGTTGCCTTTTTCCGCCAACCCACTTTACGAATGGCTTTGGCTTTTCATTGACAATCCGAGCGGCATCTTCAAGCAATTCTTTCTTATCGGCAATATGAAAAACATGTCGAGCATAAATTCTGTTGATATTTAATTCTTCCGCTAATTTTGCGATTGTTTGTTGCGTAGTCATAATTATTTGTTAAATCATCAATACTGACCTTTAATGCCGATATATAGAGTATAACGGTTTTTTATATTCTTGCGAGGTTGTGTGGTTGTATTTTTATTCTCTTCCGGAAAACGTAAAAAACCCAATGCTAGCCGCATGGGGTTTTACGTTTTATGCGGAGAGAGAGGGATTCGAACCCTCGAGGGAGTTACCCCCCTACATCCTTAGCAGGGATGCGCTTTCGACCACTCAGCCATCTCTCCATGTTTTTTCGTTCGTGTGCGAACGAAATGTTGTTTTCGTGGTCACTCAATCACTTGAGTGTGGGAATACGATACCATAAACGCGTAGATTTTTCGATAGTGGTATACTTTTCTTATGCAACCCCACGATGAAGTAGTAAAACATTTCCGTTTGGTAAAACAGCAGAAGGCGGCGCTGGAAAAGCTCGGTATTGTAACCATTGCCGACTTGCTCTTTCACTTTCCGCATCGCTACGAAGATGTCGGCGCCGCGCGCCACATACGCGATATCTCTCCCAATGAAATGGTAACGGTCTATGGCGAGCTTACCGACTTGCAGAAAAAGCTCGCATGGAAAACAAAACGCTACATGGTAGAAGCAACACTTACCGATGCAACCGGCTCTATCGGCGTCAGATGGTTTAATCAGCCCTACGCGGCAAATATGTTTGAGCATGCAAAATATGTAAAAGTAACCGGCAAAGCCACCGGGAAGCAAAAACTCTACTTTGCCAACCCGACCGTTGAGTCTATGGCGGGACTTCCCGACTTTTTTTCTGATGCACCCGATGAGAGTGGTCTCTTCCCTGTGTATCCGGAAAGTCGTGGTATTACCAGTCGTTGGTTTTATCACGCTATTGCACGCGTGCTTGAGTGTGGTGTACACGAGCATATAGACGACATCATTCCACCTGAAATCACCGAGCGATACAAACTACCCTCACTTGCCACCGCACTCGTGTGGATACACTCACCACACTCAGAAAAAGACGCGCGCGCGGCGCGTAAGCGATTTTCGTTTGAGGAGGTATTTCTTATTCAGATTGCCCACCAAAAAAATCGCTACGATACACAGCACCTCAATGCACCACAAACCAGTGCAAACACTGACGCCCTTAAAAGCTATCTTGATGCTCTTCCTTACACTCCCACCAATGCTCAGAAACGCGCCATTAAAGCCATTATGGACGATTTTAAAAAGCCGTACCCTATGTCGCGACTCTTAGAGGGTGATGTTGGCTCGGGAAAGACCACTGTTGCGGCGGCAACTATGTATGCACTCGCAAAAGGATCGGTGGAAGGAAGTGCATACGCACATCCGCAAATCGCCTATATGGTACCGACCGAGATACTTGCCAAGCAACAATTCGCCGGACTCATTGACGCATTCAAGCATGCTCCCATTCCTATAGGGCTCATTACTGGTAGTGGCTGTCAGAAGTTCCCTTCAAAGGTCAATCCAAACGAAGCAACAAAGATATCGCGTGCACAGCTATCAAAATGGGTAGAAAATGGTGAAATACCCATCGTTGTCGGTACACACGCACTCATATCTAAAAATGTGCATTTTGAAAACCTCACGTATGTGGTAATAGACGAACAACACCGATTCGGTACCAATCAGCGCAAAGCTCTCGCCAAAAAAGACGACACTGCGCCACATCTACTCTCTATGACAGCAACTCCCATACCTCGCACCCTTGCACTCACCATCTACGGCGATTTGGACATATCGGTTATAGACGAAAAACCGGAAGGACGCAAAGAGATATACACGAAAGTCGTCCCTCCTAAAAAACGAGACGAAGTATACGCGGCACTGCGTAGCGAACTCTCAGAAGGCAGGCAGGCGTATGTCATCTGTCCGCGTATAGACGAACCCGACCCAAGTAAAGCGCTCGCACTACGGGTAAAGTCGGTAACTGCCGAAGCAAAACGCCTCACAGACGGACCGCTGCACGAGTATCGCGTTGGTGTACTACACGGCAAAATGACTCCAAAAGAAAAAACAGAAGTAATGACGCAGTTTGAAGACGGCGAAGTTGATGTGCTCGTGGCTACTTCTGTCGTAGAAGTGGGAGTTAATGTACCTAATGCTACCACTATCGTCATAGAAGGTGCAGAGCGATTTGGTCTTTCGCAATTACACCAACTGCGCGGACGCGTACAGCGCTCAAGCTACCAGTCGTACTGCTACCTTTTTTCTGAAACAAAAACACAATCTTCTCTGGCACGTATAAAGACTCTGGAAAAGGCATCGGACGGATTTAAACTCGCGGAAGAAGACTTGAAACTGCGTGGTGCGGGACAACTTGCCGGGAGACAACAATGGGGAGTGTCTGATATGGGAATGGACGCACTGCAGAATATAAAAATGGTTGAAGCGGCGCGCATCGAAGCACAAAAACTCGTTGCACAAGACCCTACCCTCGCAAACCATACTCCTCTACAAGAAAAAATGAGCAAGATACAAAGTGATTTACATATGGAATAAGAAGTGTACACTGAAATGCAGAGTTGGTAATAACAGGAGAAATGCAATGGGGGATATGATCGTAAGCATGGCCGCAATGGTACTAGTCATAATCGGCGCTTTCGCAGTCTACTATCTCGTAGTGCGGTTCTTCACCGCATATGAGATGAGTGGTACCCGGGAAGATATCGATGAAAACCGTGGGATTTATTATTCTCGGCGCTCAAGACTTACCAAAGATAAGAACGATGCTCGCAAAGAAGACGAGCAGATAGAGCATTCAACTTGGGATTAACCAAGTTGTGCATACACCAAGGGGCCACTCAGGCCCCTTTTACTTTTCTATGCGATCTTCCATCGTGTCCGTCCTCTAGGATTCGAACCTAGGACCGCGGAGATATAAGCTCCGTGCTCTGACCAACTGAGCTAAGGACGGTTCTATGCGCACCTATAATATACTAAAAATACAGAAACGAGAAGTCCTTTACACAGAAGCACTCTTATTTTCGTCAGTTTCTTTTTGTTTTACCGGTATACCATATGCACGCAAAATGTCTTCGTATTCGGCTCGCTCAATCGTTTCTTTTTCTATAAGTCGCTTTGCTATGGCATCAAGTGCTTCGCGTTTTTCGGTTAATACTTTTTGAGCTGTTTGATAGGCACTATCTATAATCTTTTTTACTTCCGCGTCAATTTCAGATGATATCTTTTCGGAATACTCACTACCGTGAACACCTTCACCAAACAGCGCTCTTCCGTTGTCTCCCGCAAGGGCTATAGTTCCTATTTTGTCAGACATTCCCCATCGAGTAACCATACTTCTTGCGAGATTGGTAAGTACCTGCAAGTCATTTGACGGACCGGTTGTCACATCATCAAATACCATTTTCTCAGCAATGTATCCTCCGAGTGATACTGCAATATCGTCTATAAACTCTTTCTTAGATTGCATTTTTCTGTCTTCAAAAGGCAGTTTAAGTGTATACCCTGCTGCACGCCCACGACTAATGATTGATATTTTGTGCACCGGATCTGCATACGGCAATACCGATGCGATAAGTGCATGCCCTGCTTCGTGGTAGGCAGTTATCTCTTTTTCTTTTTTACTCAACACATGACTTCTCCTTTCAGGACCAAGCATAACTTTTTCTATTGAGCGAATAAGGTCGTATTGTGTCACTTCTTTTCGGTTTTCCCTCGCTGCGAGAATAGCCGCTTCGTTTACCAAGTTTGCCAAATCAGCCCCAGAGAATCCCGGAGTCCTCTCTGCTATTATCTTCATATCTACATCTTCACCCAATGGATTTTGCCGTGCGTGAATATTGAGTATCCCTTCTCTCCCTTCTCGGTCGGGCAAGTCTATGGTCACTCGTCTATCAAAACGCCCCGGTCGTAGCAGTGCAGGATCAAGCACATCAGGTCGGTTTGTCGCTGCCATCACTATCACCTTCTCACTTGGCTCAAATCCATCCATTTCCACCAGTATCTGGTTCAGCGTCTGTTCGCGCTCATCATTGCCTCCACCGACACCGGTACCTCGTACACGCCCCACTGCGTCTATCTCGTCAATAAAGACGATGGCAGGTGCTATTTTCTTTGCCATTTTAAATAAGTCTCGCACACGACTCGCTCCAACTCCCACAAACATCTCCACAAACTCAGAACCAGAAATTGTAAAGAATGGCACATTTGCCTCGCCTGCCACCGCACGCGCGAGAAGTGTCTTCCCCGTTCCCGGACTTCCCATAAGCATCACGCCTTTTGGTATTTTTGCGCCTATTTGTATAAACTTTTTAGGATTTTTAAGGAAATCTACAATCTCCGTCAACTCTTCTTTTGCTTCTTTTGCTCCTGCAACATCATCAAATCGCACTTTCTGAGACTTGTCGTTAGGATCAATGAAACGCGCCTTGCTTTGCCCGAAACTAAATGCCTGCATTCCACCACCTTTCATCTGACGCGACAGATACCAGATAATAATAAATATAACAATGACCGGTACAAGAAGCGGTGCAAGCATGCCAAACCAATAACGAAATCCTCCCGGTTGCTTTATTTGTATATTTATC
The DNA here is from genome assembly GCA_027082835.1 of Candidatus Kaiserbacteria bacterium. GTDB lineage: Bacteria > Patescibacteriota > Minisyncoccia > Phycocordibacterales > UBA2100 > UBA2100. The sequence continues at coordinate 20,192 of JALWTP010000011.1, read as the reverse complement.
GCAGCAAGAGCATCGGGGGTAACTCCATAATTTTTTAGTGTATCGGTTAGTGAGCTCTCAGTCTCTTTTTTCGTTTTTTTCTCTACAATGGTAGCCGATGTGTTTGTTGCATTTTTATCTTTCTTATCGGCAGTGTACTTTGCCACCACTTCATTCCCGTGCACTTCTACATCGGTTACCAATCCGTTATTTATATCTACCGCCAACTGCGAGAGAGAGATCTCTTCTTTCTTTTTTAATACAGAAGTAAGACCTGAATACGCTCCCAAGAGTGTGGAAAAGATAAATAATGTAAGTATTACCTGCACAAGAAAATTATTCTTTGGTGCCAGTGTTTGCAATACTTTTTTATTTCGTTTCTTTCCTTTGGGTGTATTTCTTTTGTTCTTTTTTGCTGTTTTTTTCTGCGCTACCATAGTGGCGATACTGTACCATACCTGCACTTGTATTGCACTAAATAAACGCATTTTAAAAGTGGGAAATGTGATAAAAAAATGTATAGTATGTTGTATGGCATTAATAGAAAACAAACGCGCTCGCTTTGACTTTGAAATACTCAAAGAATTTGAAGCCGGAGTAAAATTACTTGGATTTGAAGTGAAGTCGTTGCGCAATAAACGAGGAAGTCTCGCGGGAGCGCGTGTTGTTGTGCGTGGCGGTGAGGCATTTTTAGTTGGCGCAACGATACCACCATACCAAGAAGGCAATACACCAGAATCATACGATCCAGAACGATCACGCGTACTCCTGCTCCACAAAAAAGAACTTGCTGAACTCTCAGGCGCCGATACGGAAAAAGGTTTGACACTTATCCCATTGTCATTGTATAATAAAGGACGCGTATTGAAGCTTTCATTTGCTCTTGTTCGTGGTAAGAAAAAGCGAGACAAACGAGAACTAATAAAAGAAAGGGATACAAAACGCGCTATATTGCGATCTTTGAAACAAAAATAAACACCACAAGTCGTTCACCATAAGTATATTTACATAAATATGTTTATGGGGGGTGACTTGTTTCGACAGTTTGCCCTATGGATCTGTGCATAGTAGCAGTGAAAAGTCTGCTTTATCACCTTTTCAAACCAATAAGTGTAAACAAACTTACACGCGGAGTTCTCTCACCTTTACAGATGAAGGACTTCGGCTTCGCTTACGCTACGGCCTAAGCGGCCATCGCTTTACCTGATGTTCGATACGGTATCTGCGGTGTCACATTTTCGAAATCGATACAACGACCTTGCTCATCGGTGTATTTAAATTAAAGAGCATCGACATATAGTGATTTTGTTTACTCTTGACACTATATGTTTAAATATAGAGTAAACTATACTTTGTAGACGCATATTCATAGACATTCATGCACGGGGTTTCAACACCCCCACCTCCACTACTTCGCTTTCCGCAAAGCTACAAGCTTCGTAGTGCAAGCACAAAAGACCGCTCGAGTGAGTGGTTTTTTGTTATATCAAGAAGTAACACTGTGTACTTATACCTGATTTAATTTCTTCTCTCGCAACCACTGTGCCAGTTCTACTTCATCCATATTGCCTTGAGCCACATCTATTATAATGTCACCGACTTCTTTCATATCCCAAACTATCTTAAATCCATTGAAAAATAAGCATGTGTCCATAGCAGCAAAAGCTGTTCTCTTGTTTGCATCATTAAAGATATGCCCTTGTGAAATTATCACAGCATACAGTGCTGCTAATTCAAACTCATCTGTAACTGAACCATATTTGAACCTGAAATCTATCCTTCCAAGCATTCCTTCAAGGGACTTATTGCCTGCCAACCCTTGCAATTGGTTAGCTTCAATAACCTGATCGTGAAGGTCTATAATGTCCTTCACTGTTAATAGAACAAACATACTCTATTTATCTTTGAGGTATTCTAAAACATCAGAAACTTCTTTTTTTCGTTTCTTAAACATTTTTTTGACAACACCATCTTCAAGATAAGTATAATCCTGTTTTTCTTGCGAAGGATGGCTCAGATATGCGACAATTTTATTTCTATCTAAAATTGCAACTCGCCCATCTGATAATGAATTAATAATTTCGCGTGGATTACGCAAATCCGTCAACGATGCTGTTTTTGTTGCTTTTATCTTTTGAATTGCCATATACATTTAAATATACACTTAAGTGTATACTTGTCAATATATATTTTAGTGTGTCTACTGATACATTACCGCACCGACGACCACTAGTAGGTTTGCAACCTCCCATAGCATAAAACTGGTGATGATTGCCTTATCTTTATGGGCAAACCCATAGAAAACCCACGGTGCAGTCACTATAGTGAGTAATACCCACGAGGTAATCGATACTCCACTCGCATTATGTGTGGTAAATATTGCATAAATTTGTGGAATAACCATAAACGGCCCAAGGATACCCGCAACAAAAGTGACTTTATCAAGTGCTTTTTTATATGAAGAGCCTCGTTGCTCTTTTTGTAATTTCTCCCCTCGTTCGCGTTTGTGTTTTAATCCTGTATGTGTATGCATATCGTTTAGTTCTCAAGCCAGAGTTTAGCTTCTGCGACATTTGGAAACCACGTAATTTTCTTTCCTTCTCCCACGATAAACGGCATCAAGAATGCGAGAACTTTCAACTGTTTTTTAAAGTCTCCCACCACTGCCACCTTTTTAATCTGACTTCTTTTGAGTGCACTCAAATACACCTTATGTGCTTTTGTCGGTATTTTACTCTCGCCCATTGTAGACATATCAACCAACACTTTAAAGGTTTCCTCCGGATGTTCGTCAAGTATATGATACACCTCATCTACTGCCAACTGAGCCCTTTCTACATTCTGACCGGGATCAATAACGCGCACAAGGAAATCAACCCTTATAACATCCGCACTGACAGTTACCTTGAAAGAATTTACCAAATCATCTTTATCCTCCATACATTGCTATGATTGTTTTGTACCAACAATAGACTTCACCTTGGTAATAATTGCAGAAGGACTTGAATGCGCTTTCACTAAAATATCTGCCGCTCCTTTATCTTTACATTGCTGTGCGCGATCGTCTTGCACATTATTTGAGAGGATAATGACCGGTATCATTTTCGTTGCATCATTTAATTTTAATGCCTCCAATATTTCGATTCCACTCATCTTTGGTAATACCAAGTCGAGCAATATAGCGTCCGGATGTTCTTCTATAGCAATCTTTACCGCCTCTTCTCCATCTTCGGTATAATGTGCTTCTATACCTTCGCTATTAAATTTCATTAAGAGCAAGTCTCTCAAAAATGGTTCATCTTCTACGACGAGTAATTTTATTTTTTGTTCATCATTCATACAATATAGTATACATATTACTAGCTTATCATTCACTCTCTTTTATTGGAATAGAGAAATAAAATGTAGATCCCTTTCCTTCATTGCTCTTTGCCCATATTTTCCCCCCGTGTCGTTTGATTATCTTTTTAGCAATAAAAAGACCAAGTCCTGAACCTTCAGTGACTGTTTTTATTGCATTCTCACCTCGGTAAAATTTGGTAAACAATTTATCTAATTCGTTTTCTGGTATACCAATCCCATTATCTTTAACGGAGACTTCTATGTCAGTATCATTACTTTTTATCGTAACAATCACTTCCCCGCCTTTTGGTGTGTACTTTAATGCATTCTCTAAAAAATTTTGTAACACCGATTGTAGACGTTCTTTATCTGCATATATATTCGTATTATTTGCGTCATATATCTTCTGTAAATCTATATTTCTTTGTTTCGCAATGACCATAAGCTGATCAACCACAGGATCGACCACAGAATGTATTGAGATAGTCTCAAACGAGTACTGCATTTTTCCTATTTCGTGTAAGTCTACTTTTAAAAGATTATCAACAAGAGCGATCATTCTTTCATTGCTTTCCTTCCCTTGCATCAGTACCTGCACTTGTTCCGGAGTTAGTGAGTTCTGACTTATGTCGTAGAGCATATCGAGAGCCCATTTGGTAACCGAAAGTGGTGTGCGGAGTTGATGTGCGACAACCGATACAAAGTCTGACTTCATCTTCCCAAGGTCTTCCAATTTCTCATATGCTCGTGTGAGCTCAAGATCTCTTCGAACAAGCATTTTAGCACTTTCTTCCTGTCCTTCCAGAAGTTTCTTCAGTCTCGCTATTTCTTTATCTTTTTCGTCCATATTTATTATTCACCAAGCACACAAATAACTACTGTCTCATTATGAAATGCGGAGTTACACTTCTCGATATTACGCACCTCTCCTCCCAGTGGTGCCTGCTCCCCGTAGGTATAAAACCCAATCAGTGGTGTGTTCACCCCCACTTCTTTTTGTATGGCTTCTATTTCCTCAGCGGAATGCTCTCCAAATAATTTATTACGGGCAATACAGTTAAATATAATCACCGCACTTGGATCTACCCCCTCTAATTGCTCTACTGCGTTTTTTGCTGCCATTTGTGCAACCTTTACCGCTTCTTTACGAGACCCCACCATAAGCTGTATTTCACTTCCCTCAGGTATCTCGGCAGCACAGGTGATAGAACCATGTTCATCTACTGATATCGGATCACGGATGAGCATTTCATCACTTCCATCCACTTTCATTCCAAGCGGATAGGTAATAGCAAGCTGTGCAAGTGTCTTTTCTTTCAAGACTTTCGCCTCTTCTTCTCCAAAGTAATCCTCGTACACTTTTATTGCCGGCTCTCCGTCAAGTTCGTGTAGTACGCTTCCTTCTGACTTAGTTACTTTCTTTGGTATGCCAAGCGCTGTCCATCCGTGTTTTACTCCTATTCCAAACGAAAACTCTCCCGAGAGCCCCACCCCTACAACGGAACCTGAATACACTTTGTCATTAAGATACTGATAGGTTTTTTCAAATCTAAAATCATCTCCTGATGCACCTCCAACCAAGGGGAAGTGTTCTCCGAGAACTTCAAGTGTGCCTCGCACAATATCTGCCCCGTTTCCTACGAGCACATCAGGAAACATAATGAATGATTTTAATTCTTTCGTTGCTTGTTCTTTTACTTTTTGCGCCACTGCACTTCCCGCTTCTATGGCTCCGTCTTTTATGTTTTCACCAACACTTGCCCATGCTTCAAGTGTGTCGGATGCGATAAACATAACCACTACCGAACTTCTGTCAGCTGGGCCATTTGTGGTTATCTCACCTGAAGTAGAAGAGCCAACTAAAAGTGTGTCTTTACTCACCGTCCGCACACCTTTAAGCATTTCTTCTTGATCATATTCAACAGAAGAAAGCACTATTGCCAATTTTGGCTCTGCTCCTTCTAAGCCAGACATTGCCTGCAAAGCAGCGTCAACACCTGCTTTGTATGCATCATCTCCTGAACTAATACCTACTCCCGCTTTCATCATGCGCGTATATATTTACTAATGTAATAACTGTTAATTACAGTATACCTGAATCATATGAAATATTTTAATGTACTGTGAAAAGTGTTTATTACATTTTTGTGCAACGCTGCGTGATATACGGTATACTAACGCAATATGAACGAAACATCACAAGAACAACAAGACAACACTGCACAAAACTTTACACATAAAAAATTAGAAAACATACGCGATACCATAAAAGAAACCGCCGCGCACTTTGAAGAAGAAGTCCTTGCTGGATTCTCTGCGATAGATAAATATGACAAAACTATCACCTTTTTTGGGTCAGCTCGGTTTACAGAAGATAATAAATACTACCAAAAAGCGCGAGAGATAGCGGGAATGTTGTGTAAAGAAGGATATACTATCGTTACCGGAGGCGGTGGTGGTATTATGGAAGGTGGCAACAGAGGATCAAAAGAAGTGTGCGGACAAAGTGTTGGTTTTAATATTGTATTACCAAGAGAACAAACCATTAATCCATATGTAACCGACCATATTAATTTCCACTACTTTTCTCCAAGGAAAATGTCTATGTACTTCTCGGGAGAAGCATTTATCTTCTTCCCTGGAGGATACGGTACGCTTGATGAGTTCTTCCAAATCCTTACTCTTATCCAAACCCACAAAGCAGAATCTGCACCAGTGATATGTGTCGGGAGTGAATATTGGAACCCGATAAAAAACTTAGTAAAAACAGTACTTCTTGAAGGACAACATACAATATCAGAACAGGACATAGACTTGTTTACCATAACCGACGACACGGATGAAGTACTTAGGTTGGTTACAAAAAACGCATAAGCATTGCGCGCCTCTCTTATATTGATACACTGTATATAATGTACTTCAGAAACTTACAAAAAGGATTGTTTATTGCTTTGTTAGTTCTGTCAACGCTATTATTTTTGTGGGTTATATTCGGATACATAATGCCACTCTTTTGGGCAATAGTACTTACCATTATATTCCACCCTATCTATCTTTATTTTCTACAAATCACCAATAATCGAAAAGCGGTTGCGTCGTTGCTCACCATCTTCTTTATTGTCATTGCAGTGGTAGTTCCTATTTATTTTATAGGGGTACTTGTTGCGAATGAAGCGGTATCCTTATACATAAACCTCACACAAACCGATGCTGCCAATGCGCTACAACCACTTACAGTGATACATCAGCTTATAGCTCCTATAAGCAACTTAGGAATAAATACAACAGGAATGGAAGATAAATTGGTAGTTTTTGCACAAAAAGTAAGTGCCCAGATAGGATCATATGCATTTAGCATAGGGAAAGCGACATTTAATACAATAGTGGGCATATTTATTATGCTTTATATTCTCTTTTTCACTCTCAAAGACGGAGAAAAAATAGGAAAACATATTATGCATGCACTCCCGCTGGGAGATGAAAAAGAACGACTGCTTTTTAGCACATTTACCTCAATGGTTCGCGCTATGTTTAAAGGGACATTTATCATAGCTGCTGTACAAGGATCTATTGGAGGATTGCTTTTTGCAATCGTAGGTATTCCCAGTGCATTACTTTGGGCGGTTGTTATGACTATTTTTGCTATCATACCGGCTGTTGGCCCTGCAATTGTTTGGATTCCTGCCGCATTATTTCTTTTCCTATCAGGACATACAGTAGAAGCGTTTGTTGTGTTTGGTGTCGGTGTAACAATTATTAGTCTCATAGACAATCTACTACGGCCAATATTGGTATCAAAAGATACAACTATGCCTGATGTACTTATCTTACTTTCCGTTTTGGGAGGTCTTACCACCTTTGGCGTAGCTGGTATTATTGTTGGGCCGGTTGTAACCGCTCTATTTTTAGCTATGTGGGAATTGTTTGAACACGATTACGCGCGTGAATTAAAGCAGTTTGGATAGATATATCATTCGCTGAATCGTTGTTTAATTCCCCATTTTATGTTATAAATACTACACGCTCAGCTGAGCGTTTATTTTATAATGCATAACGAAGTAAGGATAAATGAGAGTATACGCGTACCGGAGGTGCGTGTAGTTGGAAGCGATGGTGAAAACCTCGGCATATTGCCAACTTCCGAAGCTATCTCAAAAGCCTCAGAAGAAGGGCTAGATCTCATAGAGGTTTCTCCCAAGGCTCGTCCTCCTGTCGCTCGTATTGCCGATTATGGTAAATATAAGTACGAATTAAAGAAAAAGGAGAAAGAGATAAAGGCGAAATCGCACACAACAGAGACAAAAGTTGCCCAAGTAAAGATAGGCACAAGCGAAGGAGACCTTGTGCGCAAAGCAAAGAAAATAGCCGACTGGCTCGCACAAGGACATCGTGTTAAAGTGGATCTCTTCCTATGGGGACGCTACAAGTATATGGAACAGTCGTTCTTGAAAGAGCGTTTACAAAAATTCCTTGCAATCATCCCTGAATCGTTTAATATAGCCGACGAGATGAAGAAAAGTCCAAAAGGACTTACTGTCGTCATTGAGCTTGATAAATCAGGCAAAAGTAAGCAGGATAAAGAAAATCCTCAAAATACAAACCATGAAAACAAATAAATCATATACAAAAAGATTGAAAATAACCAAAAATGGAAAGATTTTGGGACGCAAGGTTGGACAAGGGCACTTTAACGCAAAAGTGACAGGTACTAAGCGTATTGCGAAGCGCCGTATGCAAAGCGTTGCTATGACCAACAAGCAGAAAGCGCGATTTTTGCCGGGTAAATAATAATTTAGATACAGTATTATGGTACGAATAAAAAGAGGAACAACTTCATTAAAAACACGAAAGAATGTGCTTAAACGAGTGAAAGGATATCGTTTTGGTCGTTCTACAAAAGAGCGACAAGCTCGTGAAGCAATCGCACACGCAGGTAACCACGCTTTTGCACACCGTAGACGAAAGAAAGGAGATTTCCGCCGACTATGGACAGTAAAGCTCAACGCCGCCCTTCGCCCACTTGGTATGAACTACAATACTTTTATAGATTCACTTACCAAAAAAGGCATCACACTCAACCGAAAAGTGCTCTCAGAAATCGCTCACAATGAACCAGAAAGCTTTAAACGAATTGTAGAAAAGGTAAAGTAAACAAAACATCCAACACAAAAAACCACCCGAGAGGGTGGTTTTTTGTTATAAGATTTCTCTTTATTTATCAAACATTTTCAATCGATAAGTATCTATATCTCTCTGTGGTAGATCATAGAAATATTTACCGTCTGAGTGCAATTTAGTTGCAAGTGCCTTTCCAACAAAGCGCCAGTGCCATGGCTCATACGCATAGTAGATGTTGTTTTTAGGATACGAAAGTATGAATCCGTATTTATATGCATTGTCGGTGAGCCACGCATATTCGGGGGTATTTTCAAAGCCAATTAATGTCCCTCCTACCTTAGGGTCAGAAATATCTATCGTTGTCCCTAATTGGTGTTCTGAATACCCTTGATCAGCAACAAACTGATTGGCGGTACCCGCTCCATAGGTTACAGCATTTCTATGTTTAAGATTTTTTTGGTATGAAAACGATCGATATGCCGAAACAACTTTTGGATTAAGTCCGTCTGCTTTCATTGCAGAGAGCATATCATTCAAAAATGGCAATACTTTGGATTCTATTTGAAGCGACTTGCCTGATAGTGTGTCATCGGTATTTATAGATACTAATTTTGCGGGAGTATAATGCTCATTTAAGAAAAATACTTTTGAATATTTTGCGAGTAGTTCTTTATCCGCTTCTTCCAACTTTTTTATATCCCCTATCGTCTGTGTCGCTCTGCTCACCATTTGTTCTATATTTGAAAGACTATAGGCACTTTGGTTAGTTTGATTACGGAGTATGCGTATAAACTCTTTATGTGCTTCCAGATTCTGATTTAATTTTGCAATTGCATCCTCATAGTCTTGTATTTGTACTTTTTGTCTTTCAATTATCTTTGCGTCTTTTTGAAGCGCGGCGGAGTACCAATATGCACCTCCTGCGATTATAAGAACAAAGACCCCGTATGTATATATTTTGTACATAGTGAAAATTAAAATAGTAACTCTTCTGTAGTATGCTGCTCCGGAGCCACAGCATTAACTCCAAGAAAATCACGCAGTCTCTGTACAAGGAAAAGTGATGACTTGGGCTCGCCCATAGCGACAAATACTTTCTTTAGAGTGTCGTGTGAATGCGACACAAATTCCACCAATCCATCGCGGTCTTTGTGTGCAGAAAACCCATGTATTACTCTTTTGCGAGCACGCACAGTGATAGTATGTTTTCCTATTTTTACACTACGCGCACCGTCTTGTATGCGTCTCCCGAGTGTCCCCACTCCTTGATATCCAACGAACAAAATGGTGTTGTTTTTGTCGCCAAGGAAGTTTGATTCATGCATCAAGACTCGCCCGCCTACCGACATACCAGATCCTGCGATGATTACTTTGGGAGACGGTTTCTTCAAAAGGTCTTTTGACTCTCTGGAATTGTCTACTATCGTAAACTTTGGAAAATCAAATATATCGTCTCCATCTGCTATTTCTTTTTTTACTCGTTCGTTAAAAAGATTGGTATATTTTTTGTATATATCGGTAACCTTACTTGCCAACGGCGAATCTAAATATACCGGTATTTCCTCTATTTCTCCGCCCTCAACCATTTTATTTATTGCATAGAGAAGTATTTGCGTTCTCTGCATAGAAAATGACGGTATGAGCAGTGTTCTGTTATTTTTCTGCGTGTCAATAATGGCTTGTTTTAACAATTCCATTCGGGCGTCTCTATTTTCATGTACCCTATCACCATATACGCTTTCCATAAGAATATAATGTGCATCGTGGACCTCGTCAGTATCGCGCAAAAGTGGTGCGGGAGAATTGCCCAAATCTCCGGTTGCAACAAACTTCACACCATCGCGAACAAAAGAAATCATTGCCGCTCCCAAGATATGCCCAGCATCAAGAAACTCAACGGAAATGTCATCTCCTATCTCAAATGTTTGATGGTATTCTTTGGTTTTCCAAAACCCAAGCGCCTGCTCTACATCACCGTCGGTGTACAATGGTGCACCTCCGCGCTTACGCGCTTCTATTTCGAGTATTCTCAGTGCATCGTCAAACATTACTTCTGCCAGATCTCTCGTTGCTTGTGTAGAGTATATCACTCCTCTAAATCCATCATGCACAAGCTTTGGTATTCTCCCTATATGATCCGCGTGGGCATGTGTTACAAACAAAATATCTATAGAGCTTGGATCATATGCAAAATCTTCATAATTCTCGTCTTTGCCGTAAGCACCGCCACCTTGTAATAATCCGCAGTCTATAAGAATGCGTTTTCCTCCGGTATCAAAAAGAAAATTGGCACCCGTAACCGTACCAGCACCTCCTGCAAAAAATAAAGTAGATTTTCTTACCATATACTACATTCTACCACGCAAAGAAACTTCTCCAACTTTATGGAAACAACACAAAAATCCACATTACTATGTGGATTTTTGTGTGCCGTGGGCATACCCGGTGAATACCAGGTGGGTGGTTTCAGAATTACTACCACGGTAGTAAACAATTCAACCTCCCTAAAAAATGCAATTAAGCAGGAATGCCCTACGGCTGTCTTTAGTATAGCACAAATACTCTCTACTCAAGAATGCCGTCAAGATTAACATCGTAGAGCATCTGCTCTTGTACGAGTCGGTAGTTTATAACCTCATCTTTATCAAACCAAAGGTTGATTTCTTTCTCTGCTTCTTCTGTATCTCCTGAGGCGTGGATTAAATTGCGAATTGCACGGTCATCGGTATCAGCCATTTGATATGAATCAAGAACATAATCTCCGCGAATAGTTCCCACATCAGATGTGCGTGGCTCTGTGCCTCCGGTTATTTTGCGAATGAGTTCTACTGCGTGAGCTCCTTCAAAACACATAGCCACCACGGGACCACTGGTCATATATTTCTTTAGTCTGTCTACTACTGCATTTCCTATTTCAATAGGATCTTCAGATGGTGGAGTCATTCCCTTGCTTTTATATCCTTCTATTGCCTTTTTTCCCACATTTTCCTTCCATTGCGGGTTTACTTCTGTGTAATGCCTCTCCACCTGCTCTGCTGATGGTACCACCATTTTCATTGCAACAAGCTTAAGACCTGTTCGCTCGTAGCGATGTATTATTTCTCCTATAAGTGTTCGCTGTACTCCGTCTGGCTTGATAATTACCAACGATCGTTCTTTCTTTATTTCCATAGTATTTATTATTAATTTAAAATAATGCGCATACTGTACCACAGTCAAAAGGGCTGTGCTACAAGTGCAATGCGACGTCTACCGGCACAGTACAGGTGAGTTTTGATATTTCGGTATCACCTTTCTTACAAGAGACAGAATAGGTAGCGGTTGCGGTTGGTGTAACGCGCACAGCCCCTTGTGTGTGCCCATCTGTTTGTATATCTGCACTTTGAGCATTGTCAGAAGATGCATCACATGCCCACATCACTATCGCCTCTTCTCCCGGTGCAATTGGTTTTGGTAAACAAATTATTTCATTATTTGCCTTTGGTCGTTGCATGGCTTGTAATGTTGTATGTGCAGAAGTATCGTTGGTTCCATTATCGTTAGTTTGTGTAGTGGTTGAGTGTGACTTTCTCCGCGATGATACGCTTCGTGGTTTTTGCTTATATGATGAATGAGCATGTGTATCAGATCCACCAAAAAGGTGTTGCATCTGCTTATTTATATATGAATAGGGAGCACTCTGAATAGCGGAGGCAGAAGGTATTTTTGTTCTTAGTAAATTATATTTTGAAGACGGCACATAGGCAGCAGCATTAGTTTTGAATGTTCCTCCAGTTACCACATCAACGGCATGTAAAATACTCTCCCATAATGGTCTATTGAATGCTGCTTTTGCACATAATTGTCCGTGAGAGAGTGCATTATACCCCCGCACGAAATCAGGGGTCCCTTGTGCAAACCGCTGTATTGATCCGGTATTGTATCCGTTATATGCACACGCAGGATCTCCATTACACTGCGAAAGGAGATAATCATACAAACAGGCCCCAACTTCTATTGAGCACCGCGCATTATCTGTGCGTGAGTGTGGATCTGCACAAGCACCTCCCTCAAGTGATGCTGTATATGCACATGCTCCTCCTAAAAGCGACCCTGAAACAAGACCTTGATAGGTACTGATGATCACCTGAGTGTATCCTTCCTGTCTTCCTTCTGAGTTTATGTCATTTATAGAAAGAGAAGGGAGTTCTTGGCACATTACCGCAAGCACATGAGCGTGTGTTAATTGTAATTGAGGATGCTGTGCGTGAATATTCAACACCACATCATTAACAATTCCGCCTATTTTCAAACCGATTTCGTTATAAGAACTTGCATATGCATATACAATACTTCCTCCGATACTCACCACAAGCACTGTCGCGAGAATAATGATCATTTTTAAAGATATTTTTCTCATAGGTGTTTTGTTAATTTTTGTAATAGTTCTTGCTCAACATCCTCTCGTGGCCTACCATATCTTTCGTGTGAAAGTTGTTTTAACTTCTCCACCTGAGAAAAATCTCGCTCGCTTGGTGGCAGTGTTGTTATGTTAAATGGTCGTATTGGCTTACCGTCCGAGAGCATAGATAGGTACGCATTGAAATTGTCCAGATTGGCTATATCACTCGCGCTAAATTCGGGCTTGAATTCTTTTTCCAGAAACTCCGCATCTTCGGTACTTACTCGAAAGACGCATTTTGTTCCTATGTTTCCAAATACTGCGTTGCGTATGTCCTCGTCTAACTGTGCAATAAACTGATGCGCCACATTCAAAGAAAGTCCGTACTTCCTCGCTTCAGATAAAATCACTGCAATTGAGTTCGTGGTAAAGTTCTGAAACTCATCTATGTACAGATAGAAATCATCAATCGCTTCGTTTTGCTCTATTTTTGTCACTCGTGAGAGTGCCGCTTGCAAAAACTTCCCTACGACGATAAGTCCTAATAATTCAGAATTAATATCGCCAATTTTTCCCTTCGCTAAGTTTACCAGGAGTATTTTTTTAGAATCCATAATGTCTGCAAAAGAAAATGCGGATTTTTGCTGTGTGATTATCGGACGCATAAAATCGTTGTTTAAGAATATATCTGTTTTCGCTGTTATATACGGAACTATATTTTCAAGAGATCCATCACCTCCAGCTGTTTCTGCAATATCCGTCCAAAACTTATTAACCATCACATTTTGGGAGTGCGCAATGCACTCGTGACGGAAAGCAGTATCAGACAAAACACGCGGAATATCGGTAAATGTTGCCGTACCTTGCTCCATACCCTCAAGCACGAGGAGGGTAGCATTACGGAAGTATTGCTCAAACATCGGGCCCAGTGATTCAGGGGACTTTTTCATAAACAACTTCTCAAATATGCTGAATATCTCGTTTACCACAAAAGTCTTCTGCTCGGGGTGTTGTGGATCAAATTCAAGCATATTCATACCCATAGGACGCTCTATGTGCGCCGGATCAAAATAGATAACATCATCGTATCTCTCAGGAGGAATGGCAGCTAAGACATCTACTATGTCAGAGCCATGTGGGTCTATATAACAGCATCCCTCACCATTTTTGATATCTTGGATTATCATATTTTTCATCAGGTTGGTTTTACCCGTTCCCGTTTGTCCCACTTCGTAAAAATGACGCCTACGATCTACGGGCTTAAACCGAACCGCTGTTTTAGTTGCACCGAATTTATTCTCTCCGAGTATAATGCCTTCTTCGTTGTGTATACCTTCGCTTTGTGCAGTAGATTCGTCTCTGTATCCTGCATTATTTGCAGTGTTCGCAGACTCACTTCCCACCTCTATCGGTGCTGATACCTGCTTGCTTTGCGCCTTCTTGAGCTCACGGGAGGCAATGATACCTGACCCTGATACATGGTACATCATTGCAATCTCCCAAAGTGCCAACGGACTGATGTGAGATAGATTGATGCTACGATAGGTAAACTCGTGAAGTAATTTTCTCAATTTTGCACCCGTTGCTTCCTTAAAGATAATCTCGTTTCCTTGTGGATCATCAAATTGTTTAAAAGCAGATGCGATAGTATGTATCATCTCTTTGGAACGAGCATTCTCTTGTGAAGAAGCAACAATGCGGATGGTAGTTGGAACGACTTTCGTACTGGTCTTTGCACTGATTCTTTCAATTGTTTTCTCGTCAACTCTTTTTTCTTTATCAGAATCATCTTTCTTGTTGAAGATTGCATTCACAAATTCCTTTTTGAACGAATCCGCTGCTTCGCTAAACGGCTTCATTCCATACTTGATTGCCTTTTTTGCACTCTCTCCTTTATTGAGATACTCTATGACATTTTGGTACTGTCTATTGTACATATCTCCACTATCTCCTATCACAATCTGTATTGCCGCACCTTCGTTATGTTTAGACAAATGACTAAACGCAGACAGTATTGTATTCAAAGGGTCATACACCAAGTCTTTATACTCGCGTAGTGGATATGCATCACTTTTTTTAAGTACTCCATACGCTCCCGTGTGAGCCCCACCATATGAAAATATATTGTAATCGCCACGAAGCTCTTCCGTATGTGAATGAGGAAAAGTTGCCGTCATATGTTTCTCAAACAATTCTTTGTGCGTATTGGGAACCGCTATATACAACACCACTTCTTCACTTCCGTTTTGATTAGCTATTTCAAGAGAGATTACCTCTTGGTTTTTTAAGCTTCCAGAACCAACCGAACTGAGAATACCGGCGTAGAATTGCTCCATAGAGCCAATGAGTTTTTGTATATCTTCGGTAGAATCACCCTTTTGTTCATCATTTGCTGTTCGTCTATCTAGTGACACTTCATAGAGTGTCATATGAGTTGCTTTATATACCTCCGAAGACTGTTTAATTCCCCGCATTGGCAACCCTTGTGCGACATATTGCACCAGAGCGCGATGTATATCATCTTCCAAATGAGCACTTCCTATTTTTGCGACAACACTTAGTGCATTTTTTATTCCTTTCTCTTGCAGTATGTTGAGTATTTCCGTTACCTGCGTATCGTGCTCTTCCGGTTCAAGACGAAGCTTTTCTTGTAAAATGGTAGATTGTGGGAATGCATACGCATCGTGCAATACATCACTTGCTTGTATATTTTGATATTCTGCAACCTCTCTTTTCGCGATGCGGTTACTCTCAAAGGGTTCTTTATGTACCCCTATTTCGCGTTCTTTTTGCGCAACACGCTCGCGCAAGTACGCCAACTCTTCCTCTGGTGTTTGTAATTTAGCAACACCTTCATAACTTCCGGCTGTAGGAATTGATTCGTTTTGTACAGGCATATATATAGTATATCAGCTCTGTCGCGCTCTATATGTGGGGGTGTTGCTATCTTTTTTCGCTCCTTTCTGTCGGTGTTTTAGTAACTATTTCAGCCTCGCCACTGCCAACGATAACCGTATGCTCAAATTGAGCGCTGCGAGAACCATCGCGTGTTTTATAAAGCCACTGATCCGGCGCCAGTTCTACATTTGCATTTCCTCGCACTAAAATTGGCTCCAGTGCCAAAACCATTCCATCTACAAGCTTCTCACCTCGTCCCTTCTTTCCATATGTCGCAATAAATGGCTCTTCGTGTACTGCCTTGCCCACGCCGTGACCCCCAAGTTCTAATGGATAGTCATAGCCATATCTGCGCGCCACTTCTTCAGACGCAGCACCGATGTCGCCAATGGTATTTCCTACCACTGCGGCCGCTATCTGTGCTTCTCGTGCATCTTTTGCTGCGCGAATAAGGCGTTTATCCTCCTCTGATATAGTACCGACCCCAACTGTAATTGCCGAGTCTGTCGCCAATCCTTCATACCAAATACCTGAATCAAGAGTCAGAATGTCTCCCTCTTTGAGTATGTAGTCACCGGGAATACCATGAACAACACCTTCATTAACCGAAATACACATCACAGCCGGAAATGGAGGACTGCCAAACCCTAGAAATGATGGACGGACATTCATCTCTTTCATTAAAGAATGAGCATATTCATCCAATTCTTTAAGCGAAACACCCGGAACGCACTTTTGTGCAGTCGCCTCTAAAATAGACCCCAAGCGTTTACCTCCCTCTCGAAGGATTTCTCTTTCTTTTTCCGTTTGTATTATCATTATATATTGAGTGCGTTATAAATATCTTTTTGTATATCAGCGATAGGTTTAGATCCGTCTATGGTATGTATCGTACAGTTAAAGTGTTCAAACTTCTCTAAAATTTCTGCTTCGTGTTCTTTGGTCCATGCAATTCTTTTTTGTATACTTTCTTTCGTGTCGTCTTCGCGTCCTCTCCCGAGCATTCGCTCTATTGCGAGCTCTTCAGGTATATCAAGAATTATGACATGGTATGGCGTCCTTTTATATAAACGCAAAATGCTGTCTATCATTGTTGCCTGATCCTTTCGTCGTGCGGCACCATCAAATATCAAATGCTCTTCTCCGGTAAATGAATTTGCTAACTCTTTTCCCAATACATATGTGGGCATAAATGAAGGTAGTAATTCTCCATGAGATATTACATCATCAACCAATTTATTGGTATAGCCATCTTTCTCAGCAAAATTTCTAAGCAACTGACCCGTTTCTAAATAAAGCGTCTTCCTGCGTGTATTTTCATCTAAGTATTTACGCAAAAGGCGCGCCTGTGTGCCTTTTCCTGCCCCTTGTATTCCAAAAAATATAACCGTTATCGGTGTGTTTAATTCCATATATATGTTAAAGATACTTCTCTTTTTGTAAAATGTCCATTATTTTATGAATTGCTTCGTCTAATTTTCCATCATCATTTTCAACGACATAGTCATATACATCAGTATGTTTAAGCCATTCTTTGGTATACTCGGTTCGTATTCGTATATGCTCCTGTGTAGCGTTATCTCGTGCTCTAATTCTTCTGCTTAGTGTTTCTATTGGAGCGTTTATAAGTATGGCTGTAACATCAGGGAAAAGTTTTTTTGCCTTTTGCACACCCTTGTACTCTATTTTCCATATACCGAGTCCTTCCAGTGCATTTACGCGCTCCAATTCATCTTTCGTAACTCCATAGAGTTCATTATTGTACTCTTCTGCCCATTCTACAAACTGTTCATCTGCAATCATTTCTTTAAATACATCCTCAGATATGAAATGATACGGCTTGCCCTCATCCTCGCCTTTTCTTTTTTCTCGTGTTGTCGTTGTTATTACGCGATTGATAGGTGTTCGCTTTGATATCTCTTTTATTATCGTATCTTCGCCTGCGCCGGAAGGTCCTGAAATAATGACTATATTATTTAACTGCATCGTCATAGTATATCAGATGTTGCACACTTTTAGATACAACAAGAGGCGTGCGAGAAAATTAAGAAGAGCCGTATTTTATATACGGTGATGAGTAATTTTTGAAGCAGAACAAAGATGTGCGGTACCTACTCTCTAATATTAGGTTGTTTTTAGATGCACATCGAGGCGTGCGAGAAAATTAAGAAGAGCCGTATTTTATATACGGTGATGAGTAATTTTTGAAGCAGAACAAAGATGTGCGCTAAAAACAACCTAATATTCTCGTATAGAAACTTGCGCTTCTACCCTCTTAACAATATCAAGCACCACAGCAACCGCTATCAAGAGTGCTGTACCTCCGATAGTGAGCGTGCGCACTCCTGTTATTCCTTGCATTATAACCGGCAAAACCGCTATTGCGCCCAAGAAAAGAGCACCAACAAATGTAATACGCGTGAGTATATCTCCTACATGTTCACTGGTATGTGCTCCAGGTCGCACACCCGGTATGAAAGCGCCACTTTGTTGTAAGTTTTTCGCAATCTTGTGTGGATCAAAGGTAACGGCTGTGTAAAAGTAGGTGAAGAAAAAGACAAGCACAAAATAGAGACTTCCATAGATCCATTGATTTGCCAACCCATTTACAATTGAATCTGCCACTTTTGCAATAATTGTTACAGAACTTTGCGCGAAAAATGCGGCAATAACTTGTGGAAAGAGAAGAAGTGAAAGTGCGAAAATAATTGGAATCACTCCCGCCTGATTCACACGAAGTGGCAAGTAAGTAGATACTCCGCCACCTTGTTTTGATCCTCTGGTCTGTCGTGCATAGGTAATAGGAATTGGTCGTTCCGACTCTGTTATAAATACCACACCGGCAACTACCACCAGTGCCACAAACAAGAATCCTATATATAGGGGTGCTTGAGAAATATCAAAAGTATATACCATTTGCGATATAGCGCTTGGCAAGCGAGAAACAATACCTGCAAAAATAATGAGTGACACACCATTTCCAATACCAAACTCAGTTATAAGCTCTCCAATCCACATAAGCAAAATGGATCCTGTTGCGATTATGAGCACATTGGTAAGTGTGTCAGCGTATGAAAGGTGCGCTACAATACCGTTTCGCTCAAGTAGTGTAAGAAATGCGAATCCTTGCATAAATGCAAGTGGCACGGTGAGATATCGAGACCACTGCGTAAACTTAGCTCGCCCCGCTTCTCCTTCTTCTTGATAGAGCGCTTTCATTTTTGGCGAAATAACCGTCATCAACTGCATAATAATGGACGCAGTAATAAACGGACCAACTCCAAGCATTACAATAGAGAGGTTGGAGAGTCCTCCGCCTGAAAATATGTTAAGCAAGCCAAGATATTGATTGTTTTCAAAAAATTGTTGCAGTTGAGCAATATCTACTCCCGGAATAGGAATCACAGCAAGTACACGAAACAAACCAAGAGCTCCAAGCATAAACAATATTCGCTTACGCAAGGAGGCGTCTTTTATCATTACTTTTATTTTTCGTATAAATGCTTCCATACTATAACTATTCTACACTCCCTCCTGCTGATTCAACAGCT
This sequence comes from Candidatus Kaiserbacteria bacterium, assembly GCA_027082835.1. Taxonomy (GTDB): domain Bacteria; phylum Patescibacteriota; class Minisyncoccia; order Phycocordibacterales; family UBA2100; genus UBA2100. The sequence continues at coordinate 923 of JALWTP010000011.1, read as the reverse complement.
TCTTTTGCAGTTTTAGATATAGCACACCCTGATATTGAAACTTTTTTCTTTATCTCTCCTCGTGAAAGCACTTTTATTTTTGGATTCTTTCCAGCGCGAGTACTTACCACTTTGCGCGCAACGAGTTCAGACGGAGTTACTTTTTCTCCTGACTTAAACACTTCATTTATAGTGTCTAAATTAACCACTGTATATGGTACACGAGAGTCGTTTACTGTTTTAGATCGGTTGTTTCCATATCCGCGAAGTTTAGGCAACTTCTTTATCATATCTCGAAGCTCCGGACGCACCCCATGTCGGCCGTGCTGTCTTTGACCTTTGTGACCGTGTCCTGAAGTTTTACCGCGTTTACCACCGCGTCCAATACGGGTCTTGGTCTTTTGTGTTTTGCTTTTTGTAAGTGTGTGTAGTCCTGCCATATGCCTAGTGTTCTAATTTATTTAATGCAATTATAGTTGCGCGTGCGATGTTTGTTTTGTTTTTACTGCGCGATAGTATCTTTGTAGTTACATCGGTAACCCCTGCCAATTCAAGTACCGTTCGCACCGACGCACCGGCTACAAGTCCCTTTCCTTTTGCAGGACGAATTTCTATTTCAGTAGAACCGTACTTTGCTTCGGTGTTGTGTGGCAAGCTGTTTGTTTTTGTGCGCTTTACAGTTAGCATATTCTTTTTTGCCTGTCGTATTGCTTTTTCAATAGCAAGTGCTGTATCTCCCGCCTTTCCTACTCCTACTCCTACTCGCCCTTTTTTGTCTCCTATAACCATAGAAACAGAGAAGCTGAATCGTCGTCCTCCCGCCATAACACGAGTAACTCGGCGAATACCAATAATTTTTTGGTCAAACTCTTGTACGCGCTCTTTAGTATCACGACGAGGCTTTCGTTTGTTTTTGTCAAATGGTCGGCGACCTCGTGCAGATC
>JALWTP010000010.1 GCA_027082835.1 Candidatus Kaiserbacteria bacterium | reverse complement strand
GTTAAAAGGTATATAAACTGGGATGATCGATATAATTTTATTAAGATACTTGAAAAAGAGGGACGTGTATTTATCACCTCAGAAGAACCATTGCCAAAATCTATTGAAAAGTATAAATTGAACATAGATCCCATGTATTTTATAGACGCACTTGCTTTTTCGTCAGGATATATTGGTGAAGGACATATGACTGCTAGAGAAGCAGTTGCACTGGGAAAACCTTCTATCTTAATATCTCCTCGTGGTAAACTTGAAAGTGTTATAAAAGACCTTTATGATAATGGATACATGAAAATTTTTGAAAGTTATAAAGATATGAGTAATATTGATATTGAGACGTTGTTGATGCAAAACAACACCAACTTTAAAAAGGAGATTGAAAATTTTGTTGACATGAATTTATTTTTCATCTATGCTATAAAAAATCACAGCACTATCTTGGATATGTGGCGTACTGATAAAAAAAGAATTATATCAAAGTTTAAGTTTGGTGTATAACATACAGGTGTTCATATGGTGGATAATTATATAGTAATGAAAAATGTGAATCTGGGTGAAAATGTCGTAATTGGTGACTACGCAGTAATTGGTATTTTACCCATGGGTTATGACCATAATAACATCGAAACGGTTATCGGTGAAAATTCTGTAATCAGGACACACACCACAATTTATGCTGGGAACAAAATCGGCAAAAATTTTCAGACTGGGCACGGCGCAAGGATCAGAGAATTCAATGACATTGGTGATAATGTGAGTATTGGCACAAATACCGTGGTCGAGTTCAAGGTAAAAATTGAGGATGGTGTTAGAATACATTCACAGGCTTTCATTTCTGAATTCTGTATTTTGGCTAAAAATGCGTGGGTTGGTCCTAGGGTAGTATTGACGAATGCAAAGTATCCCAGATATCCTGGTGTGAAAGATCATCTGGAAGGGGTTATTGTTTCAGAAAATGCGAAAATTGGAGCAAATTCGACTATACTTCCCGGTATAAGAATCGGGAGAAACGCGGTTGTGGGTGCTGGCGCTGTTGTCACTAAAGATGTGCCTGATAATGCTGTTGTTGCAGGAAATCCCGCAAAAATAATTAAATGGTCTGACGAAATATCCTATTGAGGTGAGACAATATATGAAATACAACCTTGTTGAGATGTATGCCGGTGATGATGTAGTTGATGCTGCTGTTCGGGTAATAAAATCTAAGAAATATATAAAAGGCCCTGAAGCCAGTCTTTTTGAGGAGGAATTTGCCAAGTATATTGGTGCTAAAAAAGCAGTTTCCACAAGTTCAGGTACAACGGCATTATGGTTAATTTATGATGCACTTGGTATAAAGAATGGTGCGGAGTTTATAGTCCCGTCTCATACTTTTATTGCGACTGTAACACCTGCAATGCACATGGGTGCAAAGCCCGTTTTTGTTGATATTGATGAGAGTACATACACCCTTGATATTGAGGATGTGGAGAAAAAAATAACAAACAATACTCGCGCAATCGTAGCGGTTCATCTGTATGGGCACTCTGCGGATATGAAATCATTGCGGGATTTAGCAGATGAAAAAGGACTATATTTAATCGAAGATTGCGCTCAGGCGCATGGTGCTATGTACTACACAGAGAAAGTTGGAAGTTTTGGTGACGCTGCTGCGTTTTCGTTCTTCCCGTCAAAGGTAATGACTGTGGCTGGCGATGGTGGTATGGTGGTTTCTAAAGATGAAGCCCTTGGTGAGCGTGTTAATGTATTGCATGACCAAGGACGCCGGTATAAATACGAGCATGAGTATCTTGGATACAATTTCCGTATGAGCGAGATTGCCGCTGCGATAGGCCGTGTACAGTTGAGCCATTTAGACTCGTGGTTAAAGCGCAGAAACGAAATCGCAAATATA
>JALWTP010000009.1 GCA_027082835.1 Candidatus Kaiserbacteria bacterium | reverse complement strand
CACCAAGGGTTCCGGCAACTGTTTCGTTGCCAGAGATGGTAGCGTTGCCTGATGCAGTGACATTTGAAAGTGAGGTGTTTCCGGTAACAGAAAGTGTTCCTGAGTTTGTTTGATTGCCGGTGACGTTTAGCGTGCCACCAACACTTGTGTTTCCGGAAATAGTTGCATTTGCTATGGTTGTGGTTGAAAGAGTTGAAGTACCAGTGACGGCGAGTGTACCACCGATACTTTGATTACCTGAAAGTGTTGCGTTTCCACTGGTTGTGGTAGTCCCGGTGACAGTAAGATTTCCACCGACGGTTGCATTCCCTGAAAGCGTAGTGGTACCAGTCACTGCAAGTGTTCCGCCAATTGATTGATTGCCGGTGGTGGTGGCCGTGGTGGCAGTAAGATCAGTGATAGTAGTAGTGGCGAGTGTTGATGTATTTTGCGCTACTAATTTTCCTGAAAGAGTTGTAGTACCTGTAACTGCTAAAGTATCATCCAAAGTAACCCCACCAACTACATGCAAAAGTGATGCAAGTGTAGTGGTACCGGTTACATCCAACGAATTAGAAAGCGTTGCTGCACCGGTAAGTGTAGTTGCACCATCTACAGTAAAATCGCCAGTAGTGGTCACATTTCCGGTAGTACCTGCATCAGCTATGGTGAAGAGTGTGTTGGTGCCGTCGCCAAATGTAATAACTCCTGTATCTGCAACAGTAAAGTTCCATGCGGTTGCCGTAGTAGTGATATCTCCACCGTTTACCGCCAAATCACCACTAAGGGTGAGGTCGGTAAAAGTGGAAGGTGAGGTTACATTGACGGTATTATTAAAGGTGGTAGCTCCATTAAATGTAGCAGTGCTTGCTACAGTGAGCTCCGTAGCACCAATGCTTGAATTGGTAATTCTAGAGTTAGACATATCTACATCACTCAAGTTATCAATGCGTTGTGTAAGAGCAATTGCATGGAAGTTGTTAGATATATTTTGACTATTTGCTGCAGTTATGCGCACTATTTCCTGCCTTAATTCATTCTCGGTTTGCTGGAGTTGCTCAAGCGAAACACCTCCCTTTTGAACCACTCGTTCTGTTTTTATAATTCGCTCTATAACCGGTTTGTTTATAATAGTTTTATTAACAGCGACTGTTTTTTTGTTATTTGAATTATAAAGAAACTCGTTTTTATTTGTCTTGCTCTTGCCATTTGTAACCACAACACCTTCCGGAACTCCTTGTATTGATACGGATACTTTTGCTTTGTCACTACCGGAAAGAACAAGAGCATTCTTAGCTGACAATTTTCCAAACACGTTCTTGAAGAAACTTTTTGCCTGTGTATACGCAGTATCTACTGCATCTACTGCACTCACCTGAGCCAACATATTTTGTCCTAAGACAGTCGTAGGAATTGGTTGTTTTGAAAGCTCTCCGAGTGCAACTACAGAATTACTAAAAAGTGAATCTACATCTGCAATAGTTGCCGGTATATCAGCTACTATGGCAGCTGCACTCTGAGCGGTAGCGACTACATCGTCATGAAGCTTTGCATAATATCGTGCATCAAAAACAGCATATGAGCCCACCACAAGCGCAATGGATGTAACAAGCGCGGTAACTTTCTGTGGTAATGAATACGCCCAGTAGGTATTCTGTCCAAGCAACTCAGCTTCATCGTTGGCGTCATTCGCACCATCCAAATCTAAAGAAGATGCATCAGCTATTTCATTTTCTTTTTTATTGCTTTCGGAGCTTAGCTGCATCCTGAAATAAGAACCGGTAACCGGCATATGCACAGGACTAACTACTTCGTTTTCTATTGAAACAGCTTCTCGGCTTTCTCTGCCATTTGTATCAACTTTCTCGGGTGAGCGAACTGGTGCACTTGTTACTTTTCCATCAATTTGTTCAGTTACATCTTTTTTATCTACTTCTTCTGCATCATTGTTATTTTCTTCAATATCTTGTGAAAATGTTTTTTGATATTGTTCCTTCCTTCTTTCAGAAAGTTTTTGCAAACGAATTTTTCGTTCTGACTCTTTCGCCAAATAAAATTCTTTGAGAGACTCTTCAACAACAAACCAAGATCGTCCGATTCTTTTACATTCAATTTCACCTTGACGACAAAGTCGTCCGGTGTAGTCAGAAGTGTACCCAACACTATCAGAAGCATCCTTAACTGAAATGTATTTTTTGTTTTCTAAAATGAGATGCTTTGACACAGGCGTTGATGATTAAGTAAGTTTGTTCGTTAACTCGATATAGCTATATAATACCTACTTATATCGCTTACTTCATCTTTTCTATGTGGACAACTTAAACCGGTTAATTTTTACATTAAATACGCTCAAAAAACGCCACTTCTATGTCATAAATATTTCTACAATTGATCACACTATAATTCAACCATTTTAGAAGTATCTCAAACTAACAAAACCAAAGTCATTTGATAGTAATTCTTATCATACGCAACATCTCTCAATACACGCATTTACCTTCAATATACTCGCAAAATACGGCGAAAGCTCCTATAAGCTATCCAATGAATATCAATTGTATATGCCAAAACAGGTGCGCTATACTACAATATGCAATATCCTTAGTTTCTGTTCGCTATATATTTTTATACATCCGAGATAGAGCCGAGATGGCTTTATTACGCACTATCTCGGCTATCCGAGATACAATAAACACACTATACCTATCCGAGACGACACCGGTAGAAGTAATGTAGTCGCCCGCACAGTAGTAATTGCTTGGTCAGCAACCCTGCAATATGACTGAGATCAATCGTGCCTATTTCCTCTCGTAGTTGTATGTCTTGCCAGGTATGTAGCGTATAAGTGCGTTAATGCTTTTTGTGGACACTTTATAGTTTGAGATTCGTTGTTTCAAATGAGTATCAGATACCCCCGTGCTAGAGTTGGTCAGAACAAAATACGACACACCGGCTATTGCAGTGAGTATGACAAAAAGAGTAAGTATAAACCTCAACGAACCATGCTTGGTGTTGTTTGTTTTACTATCATAAGTGGTACGAACGCTGTTTTTCTGGTGTATGAATGTGTCTCTGGATCGATAATTTGCCGGCTTCCTCACTTTTTTAGTTATAACAACACTGTCATTTGCAGTTGTCTGTGTGTGATTTCCTTCTTTCACCTCATCATCTGAGACAGTACTTGATGTAGTAGGCATCGTTGAAGATTGACCTGCATTATCGTCAAATGTATGCTCTGAGTTAATCCTAGGGACAAGCGGGGCATCTGTTTCAGTAGTATATCTTACATTAAAATGTATATTTTTTGCACTGTTTTCTTCGTCTTTATCATTTTCTACGCCAAGATTGTCAGAGATATTATCTATCTTTGTAGTACTCTTATAGGTACTCGTTGTTTCTTTATGAATATGTACTGTATTATTTGTATTTTCTGTAACATTTTTTGAATGTGAGCCGCTATTTGTAGTGTATTCGTTTTCTTTCTTGTGTGACAAAAGAGATTCTCTCGCTGCGAACCACTTTCGCCCTATTTTTTTGGCCTGTATCTCCCCCAAGCGCGCCAACTGGCCAATATAGTCTTGTGCATAGCCTGTTATATTCGCCGCTCTCGCAGACGATATATACTCTACCCCATCTTCTACGAATATGTCGTTAGTATCCTCGGGATACACCCTTGTATTTGCTCCCGTATCACCTATTGCGACTGTTTTAGGATCAGGTCCTGTATTTGTATATCTCTTAAAACTTTCTTCCTCTACAAACCAGTGTCCGGAGACTCTTTTGCAAGATATTTTTTTAGAACGGCACAACTGCCCTACATAATCTATGGTATATCCGGAAGCTTTAGCAGCTTCATCGGTTGTTATATAGATTGTGTCATCCATTACAATACTCATATCACCTACAGTATACATTCTCGTTCAATAGAGGCAAGACGAGATATCAACAGAAATACAGTTCTCGCTATACCGAGATTAGTATCGCTTGTTATAAATAGTAATTATTACAGATCAGTAACTAAAATAATGTACGCTAAGGTGGGCATAAACAAATTTGTCAGAATCAACAATAAAAAAATATATATCACCGAAAGTTGCTCTACTTGCCCACCACATCCACTACACTAGTAAAAAATGCACACTCTATTTTTCTGTGTTGTTACTACCACGAGACATTGATCTGCCCAATTTTATATAAATCAAAATGATGATTTAGAAAAGGATAAAAGGTAGTCTGTAGTTATATTAGACAGGTTTTAGTAAAAAATATTACAGTCCGTTAGCACTACGGAAACTTCCGACATAGTTAGCTATAGCTAGTGATATCGGAAGTTTACTGTGGATATAATTCCGTATAAATACAATTCACATATGCGATATATTTCAACGCAACATATGCCAAATATCTGAAATAAAACTATCCTATTTTTTGTATCAATAGCTCTTTTATCTTCGCCGGATTTGCACTTCCTTTTGATTTCTTCATACCTTGTCCTACCAAGAATTGTAGCAATTGAGTTTTTCCTCCCTTGTACTCCTCTACAACATCCTCATTTTCGCTCAAAATACCCTCTACGAGAGCGTTAAGGGTTTCCTCATCATTATCCTGCAACAACCCTTTTTCGTCAGCCAGCGTGCGAATTTCGTCGAAATGAGTGCCGTTTAGTACTAATCCTATGAGCTCAACTGCTCCATTGGATGAGATATCGCCACTATGTGCCAAAAGAACAATGTCTTTCAGTGCTTTTGGTGTAATTCTTCGTATGTCTGCAGTGTTTTGAGTATTTTGATCCACATCCTTATCTTCTTTGTCGTCAATAGCGTCTGTTACAGGTGATTCTGATCCTGCACCACCTTCACTTTCATCGGCATTCTCCTGACGCAGTGCAGATACATTGTTTATTACATAGTTAGATACCAGAGATGTTACTTTATGCATATCTCCCGTCAATGCATCATCCCCTTTTATTTCATTTACCGTACCGGCAAAGAGGTCGTATAGTTCTGTATCGTGCACATAGATTTCAACCGCTCCATCGGGTAGAGCAAACTCATTTTTGAGTCGTTCACGCTTTGCGTTGGGTAATTCGGGCATAGATTGTAGTAATATTTCTCTATCAAACTCGGGAATCTCGGATATTTTCATCTTTGGCAAGTCCGGATCCGGAAAGTAGCGATAGTCAGCAGCCTCTTCTTTCACTCGTTGACTGAAAGTGATTCCTTTGTTTTCATCCCATCCGCGAGTTTCTTGTACAATACCTTCTCCTTTTTCAAGAAGCTCTGTTTGTCGTTCTATTTCAAACGCAATAGAACGCTCTACCGCACGAAATGAATTGAGATTTTTTATTTCAACCTTAGTACCTAATTGGTTGCCCTTTGATAGTGATATATTCACTTCTACACGCATTTCTCCTTTTTGCATATGGGCATCAGACACCTTCAACGTACGCAAAAGAAGCTGTAGTTCACGCCCAAACGCACCCGCTTGCTCAGCAGTGTGTATCTCCGGCTCGGTCACCAGCTCCATAAGCGGCACTCCCGCGCGGTTAAAGTCTACATAACTATCATCCTCGTGTGTGGTATGTGACGAACGGGCAGTATCTTCTTCCAGATGAATACGTGTTATTGCAACGCCGTTTATCTTTCCACCGGAAACTAACGGAAACTCATATTGACTTAGCTGATACGCCTTAGGAATGTCTGGATAGAAGTAGTTTTTGCGGTCAAATTCAGAATAATCAGCAATGGTACCATCTATAGCAAGACCAACTTGTATAACCTTCTTCACCGCATCTTTATTGATTGTAGGGAGAGTTCCCGGATGTGCCATACATATCGGGCATATGTTTATATTCGGTCGTTTTTCATCAGGATCATTCTTTGAATTACAAAACATCTTCGTTGTAGTTTTGAGTTCAGCATGAATCTCCAAACCAATTGTGGGAATGTATTTCATAAGCAAAACAAGTGTACATTGTTATAAAAAATATACAACAACCACCTCGCATAGTCACCTATACAAACACATATTGCGCGGCAAATCTGGATTGATAAATGTCTTCTTTTTATTTATTTTCTGAAAGAAATTGCGATAGAAAACCGGTCACCTTTTGTATCATCTCCTCATTGTGAATTGAAAAAGCAAAAGAGTCGGGGAGTACTGTTTTGAGTTGTTCAAGCTTTGCCTTTACATCATCATCGGTAGATAAATCAGTTTTCGTAAGTAGCCCAATTTTTGGTATGTCAGCAAGTGCTTCATCATAGGCGGAAAGTTCTGAAAGTAAATCTCGATAGACCGATATCGGTTCATCGTGTTCTACCGAGATACATAGCATTAGAGCCCTAACTCGGCTAATATGTCGGAGGAATTTATGCCCTAATCCCTTACCTTCAGAAGCACCTTCAATGATCCCTGGGATGTCAGCTATAACATACCCATAGAAAGCTCCCAGATTTGGATCAAGTGTCGTAAACGCATAGTTCCCTATTTTAGCCTTTGCATTGGTAATAGCATTGAGAAAAGAAGACTTACCTGCATTTGGCAACCCCACCAAACCAATATCAGCAATCAATCGTAGTTCAACTTTTAAATGTGTACTCTTTCCTTCTTTTCCTTCCGTACTTTCAGTAGGTGTGACATTCTTTGAACTTTTAAAATGTTCATTACCGTATCCACCTCGTCCTCCTTTTAATACGACAATCTCTTCATCTGGGTTCAAGAGTTCAAAAACTTCTCCTTCGTCAGTCGTGACTACCGATCCTATCGGAAGATCTATAATTTCATCGTTGCCATTTCGTCCGTGCAAACTATTTTTTCCTCCATCTCCACCATCTCCAGATTTGAAGAGAGTGTTGCCTCTGTATTTTGACAAAATTGTAATGTCGCGAACTCCGCGAATCAAAATGTCTCCTCCCCTCCCACCATCTCCACCGGCGGGACCTCCTTTTATCTTTCCTTGGGTGTTCATCCAGCGTACAACACCGTCTCCTCCTTTGCCTGAATGTACCTCTAAAGTGATTTCATCTACTAAACTCATATATATTTTGCTAATTAATACTTTCGCAGACAACTGCGATTTTTTTATTTTGTAAGTTTCTTAAGCATAGAACGATATCCGCCCAATCCTTCACTCATTTGGGCACGAATTCTTGAAATAGTGGCAGAGCTCATGCCGGTAATGCGTTCTATTTTACGATAACTTGAGCCAAAATGAAGCATTTTTGCTGCCTTCCAACGGTTAGAAGCGTCAATTATCTCCTTTTTTGAGTAAATATCACCGAGAAATGCTCGTGCTTCAGCTAAACTCTTTAACTGAACGACAGCAAGCATAAAATCATCGGTATCATCGTTTATCCATTGATGTTTTTTCATATCGCTTTAGTATACTACAACTCTTTTATAAGATAAAGCACTATTTTTTCAGCTGTGGATTTCTATTAGCTAAAAACCCTTCCAATTATGTGCGTTATTGTTACGACCAATGATCCTAAAATTGCTCCCACAATCCCTTCCACGCTAAATCCGGGAAGCAGAAAAGCTACCCCCCAAAATATAAATGCATTGATTAGGAGTGAAGAAAAGCCCAATGTGAGAAAATGAATTGGTAATGTGAGTATCGTAAGTATCGGTTTTATCGTGAAGCTTACAAAAAATAAAAATATTGTAACAGCCACCGCACTCCCCAACCCACTGATGGCAACTCCCGGAACGAAGTACGCTGAAAGGAGTACTCCAAGAACAGCCACTGCAAATTTATATATCAATTTCATATACGAGATAGTATACCACCTGTATCTGGTATGAACGAGATTTGTATTTTTAGTATCTGATTAACTTTGTGAGATTATATATTATTTTGTGCAAGGAGCATCTCTTTTGTGATACTAATTTTGATCATTGTTATATATGGTATAGAAACCATATTCGCAAAACGACTATTTGGTCATACATATCGCATAGAGAAGTAATATTTCAGCATAAAATATGCTGAAAATGCCATTATTTGCCCTAAAATGCCGTTTTTAGCGTGTTTTTAGTTATGAAAAGTAAAAATATACTACTATCCCACAACCTCGTGATACCCAAGATGCGATATATCAATAAATAACACTTCATTTATATAAATTCTATGCCTATCTCTTTAATCTAACGCCTCTATAATTCAGCCCATAGTTCACTGCCCCAATGTAAATGAACAAAAGTTCCAAATATTCCAGTGTCCTAGGGTCACCCTGGGACATTTGTCTACTAGACATACAATTTAAATGGGCAAAGGTCCCTTTAAATGGGGAAGTGGACAAGGAGGCTCCTTACCCACGAGTCTCCATGTCCGCCCACAATAACAAATTTCAAATATTAAAATTTCCAAGGACCGCCCTTGGAAATTTGGGAATGTCTATATAT
>JALWTP010000008.1 GCA_027082835.1 Candidatus Kaiserbacteria bacterium | reverse complement strand
TAGTGTGCCGTTTATGGATGTTTATCCATTTAAAAGATGACCCAAATGTCTGGCAGCAAGACGGTACACCTGTACCTATTCTCTCCCCTGATGCCGGTCTGTATGGTTACTATGCACAAAAAATTTTGCAAGGTCATTTCTATGCTATTGACGATTTAGATAAATTTCCCGCATATGTAGCAGCGCTGTTTTCATATGTGACACACATTGATCTGGATTGGACACTTATGCTATTGCCGGCGATCATGGCACCGTTAGTGGTTTTTCCTGTTGTATTGATTGCAAATACTTTGAAACATTCGAAAACAGGGTATTTGGCTGCACTTTTTCTTCTGCTTGATCCAAACTTCTATATGCGTTCCCATTTGGGATATTTTGATACGGATTTGCTGAATCTCTTTTTACCGTTGATGTTTGTTTGGACAGCCATACGTTTTGTGCAGACAGAAAAACTGTATTGGGCTCTTTATGGTGCATTCGCTTTACTGCTTTTTCGTATGTGGTACCACTCTTACAGCAGCATAGTGTTTGCGCTTATTGGTATGTTCCTTGTATTTGCATGGTTGACGTTTCACAGAAAGGAACTTGCTTTTCATGGTTTTTTTCTCTACGCAGCCGTACTACTGCCAATTGGAATTGTGCCGTTAAGTGTGGTGCTGTTTGCCTTGTATATCGTATTTTTAAAAGGCGGCAAGATACTGCAGAGTTCCAGAGTATATTTTCTGCTTTTTCTTGCAGCAAGCGTTTTGTTGCTGCTTTTCCATCCTGAGCATCTATACAGACGTGTTATAGACTATTTCGACAACCCGTCAATGCTTGCGGTTAATTTCGCTCACGGAAAGTACTATTTTTTAAATCAGCTAACAACAGTATCGGAAGTGGTAAAAAGAAACATTGTAATGCCTTCTGGAATCTATACGGAAAAGTCTACATTTGTTATTCTTGGGGCAATTGGCTACATTGTAATGAGTTTAAGACTGCGTCCAATGTTGCTGCTTTTACCTTTGTTTATGCTTGGTTTGGCATCTGTGTTTGTAGGAGGACGCTTTCAAATGTATGCTTCGCCGGCACTGGCATTCGGTCTTGCATACCTTTTGGAGGGACTATTTGGTGTCTGGAAAAGATATAGTGACCATCCTCGGACGATAAATGCGGTTTTTGGTTTCACCGTTATATTTATTGTCGCGGTGATGGGCAGCAATATTTACAAAATCAGTGAGCGCTATTTTGCACTGTTTCGCGGCAGTGAGGTGGATGCACTAAGAGCCTTTTCTACGCATCTTGCATCGAATGATACCATAGTGAGTTGGTGGGATTTCGGATGGCCACTGTGGTACTATACCGGGAAGAAGAATACTGTTGCCGACAATGGTGCACACGGCAGCTACGATACATACCTTATCTCAAAGATTCTTTTGTCCAATTCGGATACTTTTGTGGCTAACGCTTCAACTTGTCTATCAACCGATAAACCAGTGGCACGACAAAAAGGGTATGCAACGGCAATAGCATATTGGGGAAGCAAGTATGAACTCTCTTCATATATGAAAAAATTTAAAAGCAGTGAGTTCAAGTGTGATACAAAGAAAAAAGGAGATGTGTATATATTGCTGCACGGGGATATGCTCAATTTTTTACAAGAGATTGTACGCTCTTCAAATTTTGATATACATTCAGGAAAAATGTACGGTAAAAAGCTCATACAATATGATCAGATTAGAGAAGGGACCTCATCCAATAAAACAAAAGTAGAAGGAGTTCTCTTTAGTTTCCTGTCAGATAACGGAAGTCTGCTGACCCCAACAGGCAAGTATGCCCCCGTTTCGCAATATGTGGTATCGAACAATCATACCTTGAAACATTATAAAAAATATCCACACTCCTCCAATCTCTCCCTCGCTGTTGTGGACAGAAAGCATGCACTCTATATGGACAATGCACTTTTTGATTCCTTTTTGATTAGAGCCTATCTGTTTGACAAGTATGACAAGAGCAGATTTAAAAAGGTTGCCGAAACGAAATATATGAAAGTTTTTAAAGTGTTGAGCAGATAATCAGAAGTCACTTTTGAGAAAGGAAAACGGCAA
>JALWTP010000007.1 GCA_027082835.1 Candidatus Kaiserbacteria bacterium | reverse complement strand
GAGCAAAAAGTCCGACAAGTGATCTCAGCAGGGGCGTCTCGCAGCGCCCCTGTTTTCTTTTTGTTATGAAATAATAGGCAAATAGACCACCGGTCCCCTTACCCGCCTTGGTGGGCAATTAGTTTTTTAACTTGTACGGGGTAAGTTATTTACTTTATTTGAAAATATGATAGAGTTTGCGCACATATGGCAACAAATATTCATGTAGAAAAATCAGGAAACGAAAATACAAGCGCTGTATTGCGTAAGTTTACGCAAAAAATGCGTAGCGCGGGCATCGTGCAAAAAATGCGAAAAATTCGCTACACTTCTCGTCCCCTTTCCCCTCTCGGTAGAAAAAAGAAGGCACTTCGTAAAATAGCTCGTCGAGCGGACTTTGAGCAACTAATCAAAGAAGGAAAGCTCTCGGAAAGCGTACGCGGTAAACGAGTGAAGTGGCGCAAATAATATCACTCTCTAAAAAATAAAACTCCGACATACTCGGAGTTTTATTTTTCAAATACTCTGATACAGTACCTCTATGGAAACCTTTTCAATACAAAACACGACAAAACAAAAAACAAACATCCCTTTCAAAAAAATAAAGGAACTTATTCTGGGAAAAAAATATGATCTCTCACTCGTTGTTATGGGCACGCACCTCTCCAAACGACTCAACGAACAATACAAAAACAGGAAGGGTCCTACAAATATACTCTCCTTTCCCATTTCAGACACAGAAGGCGAGATTTTCATCAACATTCACCGCGCCAGCGCAGATGCAAAAAAGTTTGGTCACACCCCGCGACAACACCTTGCCTATCTGTTCATTCACGGATGCCTACACCTTACCGGAGAGCCACACGGAATGCGTATGGAAAAGTTGGAAGACAAATATATGCAAAAGTTTGCAAGAATGTAGTACTTTAGTCTGCGACAGTTTTGCCCCACACACTATCCACATTTGTATAGACAACGCACAAACTATACAATGTATATATGCGAAAAGATATTGTAATGGGAATAGATGTGGGAACACACAAAGTGAAAGTTGTGGTAGCAAAAATAGAGCAGATTGGTGTACCTCCCCGCATTATCGGAACCGGCTCTCATACTATGGAGGGTATGCGTCATGGCTATATTATAAATGCAGAAGAAGCCCAAAGGGGCATAGCAAAAGCAATTCAATACGCACAAGAAGAATCGGGATTAAAATCACTTGATAGTACTTACCTCTCAATCGGGGGCCGAGGGCTTTCTATTAAATACTCAAATGGTGATGCTATCGTCAGCCGAGTTAATTCAGAAGTAACTCAAACTGACATAGACAATGCAATTGCCGTATCCGAGGAAAAGATGGCGCGCGAACTCATCAACCAAAAAATAATTCAAACCATCCCCATCGCATATTCACTTGACTCCAAAGAGGTGTATGGAAGCCCTGTGGGAATGCATGGTGCTAAAGTATCGGTACAGGTAATGCTCATCACCATTGAAAAGCAGCATATAGAAGAGTTGAAAGATACAATAGAAAATCTTGGTGTTCGTGTACTGGACACCATCCCAAGCCCTGTTGCCGAAAGCGTACCAATACTCACCAAACAAGAAAAAATAATCGGCTCTGCTCTTATAAACATCGGTGCTGAAACTACTTCACTTATTGTATACGAAGAAGGAGTGCCTATTTATTTAAAAGTATTTTCTATCGGTTCGGTAGATATTACCAATGATCTTGCAATAGCACTTAAAGTACCTGTAGAAGAAGCGGATCAAATCAAAAAAGGCGTGGTAACGGGAAGCATTCTTTCACAAAAGAAAATCAATACAACAATACACAATCGTATAAAAGATATTTTTAATGGTGTACAAGAAAAACTCAAAAAAATAGATAAGGCAGGAATCTTACCCGGTGGCATTATTATCACCGGAGGTGGTTCAGAAACAGAAGATATTGTAGAGTACGCCAAAACTCTTTTGAAATTACCTACACATATATCGGGAAGCAAGTTAGGACCACACACACTCAAAGACAATACATGGGCTGCAGCATACGGACTTTGCTTACTTGGCTCTTTGCAATCAGTGCGTAATGATAAAATATCGGGAACCATATCAAATATATACAAAATAATTCGTGGTGTATTTGGCAAATTCCTTCCATAATATACGACATAAAACCTCTCTCGTGTATATACTTTCATTTAACCCGCTACTTGGTATTATATATACATTACGACCTTTTGGTCTGTGTTGTGTGGCAAGTCTTGACCTTTCGAAACCCACTACTGCAGACTGTATTTTAATTATATTCAAATCAGTATGAAGCAAGTAAAACCAGAAGTAGAAGCATTCGCGCGAATCAGAGTTGTCGGTGTCGGTGGCTCAGGAAACAACGCCATTGATCATATGATAAACTCCAAAGTACAAGGAGTGGATTTCATATCGGTCAACACGGACGCGCAAGCACTCCACCACTGTAAAGCCAAAAAGAAAATACACATTGGTAAAAATCTTACTCGCGGACTGGGAACGGGAATGAACCCTGAACTCGGACGACGAGCCGCAGAAGAGACAAAAGAGGAAATACACGAAGCACTCAAGGGATCAGATATGGTTTTCGTTACCGGTGGAATGGGAGGAGGTACCGGAACAGGTGCCGCTCCCGTAGTAGCACAAATTGCACGAGAGTCAGGCGCACTTACTATCGGAATTGTAACAAAACCATTTAGCTTTGAAGGTCAGCAACGCGCACGACTCGCTCGCGAAGGATCAGACAACCTCAAAAAAGAAGTGGACGCACTTATATCTATACCAAATGACAGACTGCTTGCCGTGGTTGATCCAACTACCGGTGTTAAAAACGCATTTGCTATGTGTGACGATATACTACGCCAAGCTGTGGAAGGTATCTCAGACCTCATTACCACTTCCGGTATCATCAATGTAGACTTTGCCGACATACGAGCTGTTATGGAATCTGCCGGTTCGGCTCTTATGGGCGTGGGAATTGCCGCAGGAGAAGGACGAGCAACCAAAGCGGCACATGAAGCGATACAGTCCCCTCTTTTGGATGTTTCTATCTCAGGAGCTACCGGAGTTTTGTTTGCGATAGCCGGTGGAGACGATCTTTCTATGCTTGAGGTACAAGAAGCCGCACAAGTTATCACCGACTCTGTAGATCCGGATGCTCGCATTATATTCGGTGCAATACATAACGACTCATTAAAGAAAGGTCAGATAAAGATAACAGTAATCGCGACCGGTTTTCCTGAAAATGCAAAAAATGACAGCGCGCGAAAGAACTCTTTCTTCGGTGCCACAGGCATCACCGATAAGAAAGAGCCCATCGTAATGACCACCGAACCGAAAAAAGAAACGACCAGCTCAAAGAAATCTGACGATACCGATGACGAAGCACCAACTACTAAGACCACTCGCCCGGATGCAATGTCAGCAAACCCAATACGCGTATCTGACCTCAATACAAAAAAGAAGAAAGAAGAGAAAGTGAAGAAAGAAAGCAGCATAAAAGAAACCGAAAATGATGACGATGACGACTGGGGTGCAATTCCTTCATTCTTAAAGCGATCTAAACTTAAATAAATACTCTTCTCGCATCGCTATCATGTATACATCCTTTATATTTATAATGTAAAGGATGTTATACTTTACCCATATTAAATTATACAAAAACTATGTACGAACTAATCATAATAGGAGGCGGTCCTGCCGGTGTTACCGCTGCAATATACGCCGCACGCAAGCAGCTCAAAACACTCTTTATTGCAGGAGAATGGGGTGGACAAAGTAATGTTTCAGATGACATCCAAAATTGGACGGGTACACCGCATATCTCGGGTACCGATTTGGCAAAACGATTTGAAGAGCATGTACGCGAATATGCGTCTGATACCTTTACCATTAAAGTTCCTGAAACCGTATCTGCCATTGAGAAAAAAGAAGATGGATTTGAGATAACTTTGAGCGACGACACAAAAGAGATGTCGCGTGTAGTATTTATCGCCACCGGCTCAGACAGACGAAAACTTCCTGCAAAAGGAGCAGATAAATATGAACACAAAGGGCTTACCTACTGCGCCACCTGTGATGGCCCTCTTTTTGCTGATAAAGATGTAGTGGTTGTCGGTGGTGGTAATGCAGGATTTGAAACTGCATCGCAACTACTTGCATATACTAAGAGCGTTACGCTCATAGAGCACGGTGACACATTTCGAGCAGATGCACTCACTGTTGAAAAAGTACAAAAGAATGAAAAATTCACTTCCCTTCTGAACACCGACATCACAGAAGTGCGTGGCGAAATGCTCGTAAACGAAATTGTATATAAAAATAATAAAACTAATGAGGAGAAAACGATGCCGATTGAGGGGATTTTTGTAGAAATTGGTATGGTTCCTAATACTGACTTGGTAGCGCATTTGGTGGACCTCAATGAAAGAAAGCATATCGTGGTTGATCCACACACACAAAAGACAAGTGTCGATGGCATTTGGGCAGCAGGTGACTGCACTGATGTGCTCTACCACCAAAACAACATCGCCGCCGGTGATGCAGTGAAAGCAATTGAAAGTATATTTGGTTACTTGCGATAGTTATTAATTACTTTTAATGACACAAGAAAGAGCGGCCATATTCGGCCGCTCATAGCGTAGTATATATAGGGAGAAGTGATCACAGATGGAGAATCTTCATCAACTCTTCCGTGGTGCACCCATCCTGCTCGGTGAGCTCTCTGCTCGGGAGATACTCACCAAATGCATCCAAAGGAAGTTCGTGACGCGCCATCGATTGATGACAGGTCGGACGCATGGGAAAGTTACCCATATCGTCTCGTTGCTGCAGCTGCGTCATTTTCTCTTTGTCCTGTCCCTTTGACATGACTGTCTCCTGTATTTACGGAGGGAATGACTGCCATTCCTCTTAACACCCGCTTCTATATTAAACTCCCACTAATGTGATAAGTCAATGCTTTAATCATGTGACATATCAGAATTAACTTCACCACAAAACACCGCGGGCGAAGCCCGCGGTGTTTTATGTAATCTTTTTTGAATTCTATTTGATTCAAATTAAGTGAATGTTATCGTATTGCGTTTCGTTTTAGACTTTCCAAGAACGCATCTCGCTTCGCATACACTACACCAAACGCTCCAAGCGATATCGCAAGAAGTACTAAGAAATATACACCATCATCGGTACCGGTATACGGCACTTGATTGATTGCCACATACTGCACATTGGGTGTGAAAGTTCCTTTCCCATTTACTGTAGAGTTGTCTCCTTTGTTTGGTAAAGTACCAACTGGGTACAATGTCGCTTCACAGGTGCGCTCAGTAGCATCACCATAGGTAGCTGTCATCTTAAAAGTCTGTGGTATCCCTATGTTTTTAATTATACGCGAGTCTCTATTGGATACATTTCCAATACCGTGATCAATCCATGCCTTTCGTGCACTTCCCGCATTCCACGACAGTATTCCTGTGCCTCCCGCTACTACTTCATCAGGATTCACCCACATAGAACACTCTTGGTTTGTGTTTTGTGTGCCTATCACCCCATTATGAAATGAGTAGCTTGATACTGGCTGTGCTATCACCGTACATGTATCTACCCCACCATAGCCATATGCTTTTAGTGTGTAGGTGGTTTGCTCTGTAGGATACACTACAACAACTCCCGTATCGGCTACAGAACCCACCATAGTGAGTGTTGCACTATTGGAATTGTATACTCGCCACGAGAGCGTTGTACCGCCGTTGTTTGTTGGTTGCACTATTGCATTAAGCACACATCGAGGTGCTTCGTATCCATGAGTTACAGATGGTATATACAGTGTCATAATTGCAACTGCAATTACACCCACTGCACCACTTATCTTTTTTAATATTTTTTTTGTCATGCGCTTTTTATATTTGTATATTAAAAACTCTTAACCATTTATGGTTAGAAGAACTATTGAATAATGTCACACTATATATGCCTGTGTCAATGCAATGTGACTATAGACTCTAGCCAACTGTTGGCTTTTAAATTATTACTCTGGTTGTGTGCGTAAGGATGGACTCGGTCACCTTCGCTAAGTATTTTATTCGTGCTCCGCACTCTAAAATACTAAGCTACGCGACCCCGGCGGCGCTTTCCGTCTCCGCTACGCTCCGACGGTCTTCGAGCGCGCCTCTTTTCGAGTCCTGTATCGCACAACAAACAAAATCACCCAATGCTACTCGCATCGGGTTCATTTGTTTGTATGTGTGCGATACAGGACTCGAACCTGTGACCTCAGCAACGTCAATGCAATGTGACTATAGACTCTAGCCAACTGTTGGCTTTTATATATTAGTACTTTTAGTGTGCGATACAGGACTCGAACCTGTGACCTCAGCAACGTCAATGCTGCGCTCTAGCCAACTGAGCTAATCGCACATCGCACTACTATATCATTTTAAAAGGGGTCGTGGTACAGCCCACAACCCCCTTCTCAGTAACCGGAGAGATACTCGTCAAGTATCATCCCGATCAGCTTTTCACGACACATTTCAAGCTGTTGCTCCAGCTCTTCCATGCGGATACGCATTTTTTTTGCTTTTATGTCTTCTTTTGAGTATCCATTTTTGATCCGCATGTGCATGTGCCGCGCATACCTGATGTATAATTTCCTATGCTCGAGAATAAGCCCCCTTTGGTCGGCTTTCTCATTCATTGGAATCACCTTCCTTTCCTGATTGGAACGCTATCATATGTGCAAATAACCCGCAAGTGGCACGATTAAATGTACTCCCTGTTACCAACGGCTTTATCCAATCATCAGATAATTCTTTTTTTCTCATATTTCTCGCCAAAATAGCGATACTGTCTATAAGCGCATCATGTAATACAGTTCTGTCTCTGTCTGCCTGCTCAAATTCCTCTTTCCATTGTTCCCTATCAATTTCTCCTGTCTTTTTCCTATACTGCAATTCTTGCATATCAGCTACATCGGCAACATATCTATGCGAATATTCAACAAAATCATTAAATAATTTTTCAAGCTGAGGATCACCTTGTACCATAGATGCCAAATCCTCGTACGAAACAAACTTCTCTGAAAGTTGTTCCATACGACTTCTCATTTTCTCACTATTGTCTTTGCTTGATAGTGATTTTGAACCTAATTCAATGCTCATATATAGAGTAGTATACACCAATATAGAAGAGTGTGTGCACACTTTACAAGGCCGATTAAATTTGTATAGTTGCATCAGACAACGAAATCATATCTGGAAGGAATCGCAGATGACTTTCATCACATCAAAGTTCCCAAACACAAGTGCCTATGAAGTATGGAGTACTATACAAAAAACAAAAACTCTCTTTGAAATCACCAAAGGATGGGTTTCCTTTGGGGACACTCAAGACTGGCCGAAAGAGTGGTATGAAGGACTCATCATCAATACCTCCATCCATCCTTTTGGGTCATTAAAAGGTATTCCCTACACTATAATGGTGCAAGAAATGAATCCTCAAAAAGGTATTATACGGACTGTGGAGAGTAGCCCGGGAATAATCAAAGAGTGGCACCATACTATGCATGTGGGGGTGCATAACGGCATCGTTCAATACACTGATGCAGTGTCGGTGGAAGCTCGAAAAATGCAGTGGTTGGTGAAGCTCTATATTTTGCTCTACTATCGATCGCGCCATCGCCGACTGCGAAAGCTGTTGCGATAGTACACGAGCGAAAAGTCAACAGCTACAAAAATCCAAACGCCGTGCAGGCACACCTGCGCGGCGTTTTATTTAAAATTCATCCATTTGGGTTCCAACGTTTTCTGCGGAGGAGAGAGGATTCGAACCTCCAAGCGCTTGCGCGCGACGCTTTTCGAAAGCGCTCCGTTACCATTCCGGGCACTCCTCCATCTACACCGAGAGGATAGCATAATTGAGAAAAATGTTGTAGTATTGCACCACAATTGGTCCCAGTGTCTAACGCAACTAGACTACTGCGACACCAGGTTAAACCGTCAATTGTAAAAAATATAAAGATTGAAGTACAGTATAATAGTAATATGGTCCCATCGTCTAACGGCTAGGACACCAGGTTTTCATCCTGGAAATCGGGGCTGAAATCTGCACGAGCGACAGCTCGTAACAAGCAAACTGCTTTGCTTGTGTGCAGATTTCAGAGCCGGAGCATGTGTGAGTTTGAGCGAGGTAACGAGCGAAAGGCGAACACAGCGAGGCGGGGTCGCGAACACGAAGCGTCAGCGGAGTGATTTGTGACCGATTCCTTGGAATCGAACCGTCGCTTTGATATAGTTACACAATTGGTCCCATCGTCTAACGGCTAGGACACCAGGTTTTCATCCTGGAAATCGGGGTTCGATTCCCCGTGGGATCACAAAGTAGAACTTCGCGCTTGGAGAGCGCAGAACTGTGGCGCGCCGAGGGCGCGCAGACAGGCAAAAGGGCGCGCAAATGCGCGGTGTGAGCAAAAATGGGCGCGGGCGCGAGG
>JALWTP010000006.1 GCA_027082835.1 Candidatus Kaiserbacteria bacterium | reverse complement strand
CTTTATTAAATGGTATCATAATTCAGTATATACCAATTGATTTATCTTTGTTATTGTTATCCCCCATACATATATGAATAAGTACTAATCCATCACATTATAGTTAGTTTATTAACCCTTTTATCTTCACTGTATGCAAATACTTTCTCTTCCTAATAAAAAATTTGTTGCACTATTGTTGGGGATTTTCTCTGCTATTGCATTTACATATGTTTCTCTATGGCCATTGGCAATAGTATCCTTTGCGGGTTTTGTAGTACTCATTTCCAAATCAAACTCTCCCCGACAAGGATTTTTACTTGGCTTTCTTTTTGGGTCTTCCTTTCTGGGAGGAGTGTTCGCGTGGGCATTTAATATTTTTCCTCTTTCAAGTATTGGCATTGATAGTGCTCTCCTAAGTAGTATCTTACTTCTCTTTATCTGGAGTGTTTCTACAACAATTTTGTCTCTTGCAATGGGACTTTTTGGATATATTACTACAAAGTTGTACACCAATACCTGGATCGATATTATCATTGTGCCAAGTATATGGATCATTATGGAGATTGTGCGTTCTTGGTTCTTTTTTATACTCACCCTTGCTCCTCAGTCTGTTGTAGGTCCCCATTGGACATTTGGATACAGTGGCTATATTCTCGCCGGCAGTCCTATTCTTTTGCAAACGGCTTCATGGGGAGGTGTATATCTTCTTAGTTTTATGTTTGCCTTTTTAGGTATGATTATCGTCCGTTTGTATACCTCCCCTCGCTTTATCGTCGGTGTTGTGTTCATTACTATCCTCTTATATATCCCTACTCCCAATCAAAACAATCAACGCCACTCCTCCACTATGCGAATTACAGCAATAAAAACTATGGAGTCATCATACTTTTCTACTACAAACATAGATCTAAACAAAAAGCTACAGCGTATTGCGCGTATCATCTCTCAAACACCAAGAGACACTGATCTTATTGTACTTCCAGAAGATTCTCGTTTTTTAAAGTTATATCCTAAAAACCTCTTACACTCTCTTCCCATAACACAAAATACATTCATACTTGGTTCAGCTCGTTTTGATAGACCGATGCAACCGGCATTATCGCGTGTTATGACCTACTCCCTTGCAACAGGTATACAAAAACAATACACCAAACTTCTTGTTGTTCCTGAAGGGGAATATCTTTCTCTTTTTTACCAAGGACTTTTTACACTTGTAGGGCTAAAAAAGGATGTAGAAAAATTTGCCAGATATAAAGAATATGCTCGTGGTAGAAATATTATTGCAACACATCTTGGCACTACTACTGCCGCAGTATCATTATGTTCGGAAATATATTCTCCTCTTATCCAAAGCAGTCTTGCTAAAGATTCTGGGGTTATAATTACACTCTCTTCTCAATCTCGCTTCCATGGCTCCGATATATTGTATCGCCAAATAGTTGCTATGAGTAAAGTTCGTGCCGTAGAAAATAATCGCTATCTTGTCCAAGCTTTCAATTTCGGCAATGCATTCTTCATTTCAAATACTGGAAAATTAATTGCTAAAACAAAAACCAAAACACACTTCGGGTCGGTCACCTATGACACTCCTTTAATATATACTCATTCGTTCTTTTCTCGGTATCCATACATGGTTCCGTTTCTGTCTGTTTTAATTATATTATTTTCTATACTATTTAATTCGAAAATAAAGTCTCGTTATTCTCGCTACACAAAAATATAGAAGTTAAAAACCCTTTGTTCCACAGAACAAAGGGTTTTTAATATCAGATTTATATCTCTCGCCAATTCGGTACGATGCGAATCGTAGTAGTTACCGGTGTCATCGCAACTCCCTTTCTATCTTTACAATTTAGTGTGTATACCATCTTTGTGGTTATACCACTTGTGCGTTTTCTACCGGTAGTACCTGTCCAACTATCACTATTTCTATCAGAGGTAACACTACATGAACTTGCTTCTGCCGATTTCCAGGTGATGGTAACTGAGTCTCCTGATTTTGCGAGTGACGGCGATACTGTTATCGTACTACTGAAAACACCTGCCTTTTTCAGAGTGTTCGGAGTACAG
Organism: Candidatus Kaiserbacteria bacterium; assembly: GCA_027082835.1. Classification (GTDB taxonomy): domain Bacteria; phylum Patescibacteriota; class Minisyncoccia; order Phycocordibacterales; family UBA2100; genus UBA2100. The sequence continues at coordinate 27,873 of JALWTP010000006.1, read as the reverse complement.
ACCAATCGATCTGTTATGCTTGTATTTTGAGTTGTCCCTGCCGGGCATGTGCTTCGCACACAAGTTGTACCATCTGTACTTAGTACAGCTCCCGAACTACACTTTGTTGTTGGGTTCTTACACAATCCCGCTCTGACTACAGGCGGATATGTCGTTATATTACAACTGCCAACGGTGCACCCAGTGATCCCATATGCTGTATCGGTAACTCCACATGTATTGATAAAGGGTATTGAACACGGTTTCCCTACGCTGCTTGACACCGGAGGTGTAATGGCAGAGCATATCGTTTTCCCATTTGAGCATGTGATTTCTACACCTTGGGAAGTCTGTCCACATTGATTAGGTGCAGAGTTACAAGATTTCTTTGTATACACAGGATTATTACAACCTGTAACAGCAACACATCTTCCTCCTATAAGTTGTGTTCCTGATGGGCATAGCGTTGGGTTAGGGTCTATACCTCTGCCATTGCCTATAGAACCTCCTGACACTCCAGCTTCCAGTCCATGACCACTTCCTGAATACACCGCATACCCAAGAGAATTATATCCGACAAACGACCCTGTTGGATTTGGAGTTATTTTCGCTCCATCAAGTTGAGCCATTGTTTTACCATATGAGTTTGTGGCCGTAGTATATGCAGTAGTATGTGTTGTGCTTATCAAACCATTTGGTCCACCAAATGTAGTAGTTCCATACTTTCCTGCAATGCTTATACCTGTACCGGTACCTCCTGAAATAGTTAATCCCAAGAAACCAAACGACCATCCTCCTGAAGTTGTATTCGTTCCACCTCCTCCGCTTCCTCCGCTTCCAGAGCCAGAACCTCCTCCAAACAATCCTCCCAAAAAACCTCCAACCGCACTATCTGAGCCACAACAAAGACTCGCATGTGCATACGGTACATTTATTCGTACGGCCACACCATCTCTTTGCACCTGCATTGGCAAGAGTGCCATAACGAAGACAAAAAATAATACTACGGTGATTCTTTTCATGAAAATATACTTAATACTAATATTTAATGCCTTTACTTAAGTGTACCATTATTTATTTATGTCAGACTCTACTATCAACATCTGTACTACAAATTAAAAATTGTAGTACACTGTGTCCAATATACAAAAACAAAGCCCGCATTTGCGGGCTTTGTTTTTGTATATACTACAGATGAATTATCCGCGTTGTGCTTTTATCTCCTCAGCTACATTGTGCGGTACCACCGCGTAGTGTGAGAACTCCATAGTAGCGTTTGCACGCCCTTCTGTCATAGAGCGAAGTGTTGTGGTGTAGCCAAACATCTCTGAAAGCGGAACTTTCGCAGTAACCACCTTTGCATTTCCTCTGTCATCCATACTTTCAACTGCTCCACGCATAGAGCTTAGGTTTCCGGTCACATCTCCCATAAACTGCTCGGGCGTTACCACTTCCACTTTCATAATAGGCTCAAGCAATACCGGCTGTGCACCTTTTGCTGCTTCTTGGAATGCCTGTGATGCAGCGATTTTAAAGGCAATTTCAGATGAGTCCACATCGTGGAATGATCCATCAAAGAGGTCTACTGAAATATCTACCATAGGGTATCCTGCGACAATACCTCGCTCCATTGCTTCTTTAATACCCTTCTTTACTGCCGGAATATATTCTGCCGGAATAACTCCACCTTTAATACTGTTGATGAATTCAAAGTGATCTTCACGGTCAATGTTCTTTGCAATTTTTGCATCTTCTTCTATTTCTTCCAGTGGCTTTATATTTATTTTTACATGTCCGTATTGTCCACGACCACCAGTTTGTTTGATGTATTTCACTTCCGCTTCTTTGGTTCCTTGTATGGTCTCTCGGTATGCTACCTGTGGTTTCCCAAGCTCGGCATCCACATTAAACTCTCGCTTCATTCTATCTACCAAAATATCAAGATGAAGCTCTCCCATTCCTGCGATGATTGTCTCTAATGTCTCAGGGTCGGTGGAAACTTTAAATGTTGGGTCTTCGTCTGAGAGTTTGTTGAGTGCGATACCCATCTTTTCTTGGTCTTGTTTTGTTTTTGGCTCAATACGAGCTGCCACCACAGGCTCAGGGAAGGTCATCTCTTCAAGAATAATTGGCTTTGCTTCATCACAAAGTGTGTGGCTGGTTTTAGTGTCTTTTAGTCCTACCGCTGCTGCGATTTCTCCTGTGTATACTTCTTCTACTTCTTCTCGTTTATCTGCTTGCAATCGTACAATTCGTCCTATTCGTTCTTTGTTACCGCTTGTTGCATTGTATACATACGAACCTGACTTCATTGTTCCCGAGTACACACGGAAGAAAGTGAGTTGTCCGACAAATGGGTCTGTCTGCAATTTAAACGCAAGTGCCGCAAACGGTTCATCATCACTTGGTTTTCGCTCTTCTTCTTCGTCAGTTTTCGGATTAATTCCTGTAACAGGTGGTAAATCAAGCGGACTTGGTAGGTAGTCCACCACAGCATCAAGTATCAACTGTACTCCTTTGTTTTTAAGTGCCGATCCGGTGTATACCAAGAATACATCATTGGCAATAACAGCTTTGCGCAAAAGAGTTTTAAGTGTTTCGTAGTCCGGTTCATTTCCTTCCAAGTATGCATTCATTGCGTCTTCGTCTTGCTCTACAATTTTCTCCACCAATTCAGCACGATATTTTTCAACATCTTCTTTCATCTCTTCAGGAACATCCCCTTCAATAATATCTATTCCCATCTGACCTTCAAAGCGATATGACTTGCGAGAAAGCAAATCTACTACTCCTTCGTGTGCGTCTTCCTCTCCTATTGGCAATTGAGCGCGTACGGCCTTTGTGGAAAGACGATCCAAAATACTTTGGAACGATCGTTCAAATGATGCTCCTGTACGGTCTAGTTTGTTTATAAAACAAATACGCGGAACTTTTACCTCTTCTGCATACCGCCAGTTTGTTTCTGATTGTGGCTCTACTCCGGCAACAGCGTCAAATACTACCACCGCACCGTCAAGGACTCGCATAGAACGCTTCACCTCTGCGGTAAAGTCGATGTGCCCCGGGGTATCTATGATGTTAAAGGTGTGCTTCTTGCTTGGGTCGTCTTTTGCATAAGTTGGTTGCCAATCACAAGATATCGCAGCCGAGGTAATGGTTATTCCTCGCTCTCGCTCTTGTTCCATCCAGTCTGTTACCGCCTCTCCGTCGTGTACCTCTCCTATTTTATGACTCATACCGGTATAGAAAAGTACCCGCTCACTGGTAGTGGTCTTTCCTGCGTCAACGTGTGCAACGATTCCGAAGTTTCGTAGCTTTTCAAGTGGGTATTTTCTCGTCATATATTTTTGCTCTATTATATTTATTAATTATATTTATATACTCCTCAATAGACATTTATATTACCTGTTACAGTAATTAAAAACGCCACATATTGTGAGCGTGCCCATAGAGTATCGCAAAATACGGAAAGTGCAAGGAACTAGAATCTGCTAATTCTATTTGTAGCGACTCTACTACGCTCCTAATGTTGCCAGTAGAATAAATGGTAATGTTATTGCAGCTAATGCAAGAATGGTTATATATTGACGACTTCGTAATTTCCAAAATGGACTTTGCTCTCTTTCCAGTGCCAATCCTACAATAATGAGCGATGAAAAAGTAATAATTGATAGAGAAGAAATTGCACGATAAGTAATAGTTGCTTCTTTAAGTACATCCCATATGGCAAGCACACCTACAAATGACAGCAACACGGCAGACAAAATAAGCACTGTTAATGTCACATTACGAACTGAATGGAATATAGGATTCGGAGCAGATGCCTTTTTTGTATTTTTTATATTATTTCCAACAAATTGACTGGCTCCAACAACCACAACCGCGACTACGCCAAGCAAACCGAATGTTTCAAATGACTTCCAAATAACATCTTGTGTAAAGAAGTCCCACACACCAAGAATAGATACAAAAGTAAGTACCGTAACACAAAATATAATTACCCCCGCTGCACTGTCTTGAATTAACTTCATATATTAACCGTACCACCTATATGCTTGCTGTCATTTTTTGTATGTGTATAAAATTGAGAGATTAGATGAGATGCAAGGCGAGAGCCCATTTTTTGTACGAGCCGTATCTAATATTCTCCTATTCTTGAGTGCAGTGCGCGAAGAAAGGGCAAAAATTGTACGAGCCGTATCGAGCATACGGTGAGTGCAATTTTTGCCCTTTCGACAAAGCAATGTGCCAAGAATAGGAGAATATTACCACGCAAAGTGAGCAAAGGCTTTGTTCGCATCCGCCATCTTATGTGTATTAATTCGCTTTGTTACCGCGTCTCCTTCTTCGTTCGCTGCTTTCTTTATTTCTTCAGCCAGACGCTTGTACATTTCATTTCCTTTTCGTGACTTTGCAGCCTCTATTATCCAACGAAGAGCAAGAGAAAGTCGTCGCTCTGGACGCACCTCTCGTGGTACTTGGTAGTTTGCCCCTCCCACTCGTCGTGATCGTACTTCCATAAGTGGTGCAACATTTTTTATTGCAGTATCAAAAAGTACAATAGGATCTTCTTTACCATCTTTGCCTTTCAATTCTTCAAACGCTTGGTATACGATTTTTCGCGCTGTGTCTTTCTTTCCACGCTCCATTATATAGTTTATGAGCTTGGTTACATTCTCCGATCCGTATACAGGATCAGCTTTTATCGTGTGTTTTTTCTTAAGTGGTCTTCGCATATGTAATTAATTGTATATTATTCACCTCCTTTTGGTTTCTTGTTTCCGTATTTTGATCGTCCGTTTCTACGCGCTCCCACACCTTCAGCGTCAAGTCGTCCTCGCACTACAGTGTAGCGTACACCAATGTCTTTCACGCGACCTCCGCGTACTACCACTACGGAGTGCTCTTGTAGATTGTGTCCCATTCCCGGGATGTATGCAGTAACCTCCATACCATTGGTAAGTCGTACACGAGCAATTTTACGAATAGCTGAGTTCGGTTTACGCGGTGTTTTTGTGGTTACTTTTGTACATACGCCTCGCTTAAATGGTGAAGCATATTTTGATGGCTTGTTTTTCAAGCTGTTAAATCCACGGCGAAGTGCCACCGTCTTACTTGGACGGGCTGTTTTCTTTCTTCCTTTTTTTACCAACTGATTAATTGTTGCCATAAAATAAAATCTGTCCTTAGGACAGTGCTTTAAAAGCAGAAGAAATATACTACGGAGTTCCATTAAATGCAACTCTATTTATACGCATGTGCGAAATATATGTTATGCACTACCTATAACTATTGTTGCGGTACAGGATCCGTCCCATACAACACCTCTTTGTATTCTTGCATACTTTGTTCAAGTTCTTTCGTTATCGCCTCCTCTACATTTGGCACATGTTTGTGTATGAGTGCGGTTATTTCTTCTTCCAAGCCGGCATCTATGAGCTGTTTGAGTTTCGTATGCTCACCCTCGGGTATATGATTAAACAATTCAAGCATTACTCTTTGATAGAGCATCCCTCCTATCTCATCAAGCACTTTCTCTTGTTCATCAGGTGAAAGGTGTTCTAACGACAACTCTTCTACCAATCTCTTTTGTAAATCTTCAAATTTCATATTATTGTTTTTGTGCTAATTTGAGCCCCACTGTTTTGCCTAGTGCAAATACTGCCAATCCCGACGCCACCACTCCCGCAACAGCCGCACCTATTGATACTCCACCAATTGCTCCGGCAAATACACCAGCGATAGATGCTTTAGAGGCAGTATCAAAAAGTCCCTGAGCAAACCCGGTCAATATTCTAAATATACTCTTTTTATTTTTGGGGTTCTTGTCCACCCCCTCGCGTGCTGCGTTTGCAACTTTTACAGTAGATGTCGATACTGCTTTTTCTTTATTTGTTATCAAAATATGTGTGGCATTAATAATATCGTCAGAACTTTTATCTACTTTCTCCACATTGTTTTTATTTTCACTTAATTTCCTTAAAGCATTTTCTAATTCTTGACGGAGATCTTGTTCACCTTCTTCACCTTCCTCTTTTGCTGCCATTGATGCGTTTTGCGATAACAATTCACCCACCATTTTTTTTAGTTTCCTTAAGTCATTCTCAATATCTTTTAAATTACTTAAAACCTCTTTTGAAGTCTCTGGTTGTTTTTGTATACCTTCCGCTGATTCGTTATTTTCATTCTCTTTCTCTTTTGGCTCAAATTCTTTTATATATTCTTTAAACTTGTTAAGTCCTTCGTCCACCTCTGTTTGAGAAATAGTTTTTTGCTGTGGTTCAAGTTCGCGCTTTCTCTTGATACCTTCCTCGCGAGAAATAGCTCCCTCATTTACCATAGCATCTATGCTCTTTACCCTCGGGTCATTTGGCATTACCATCATCTTATGCATTTTTTCAGGTTCTTTATTTTCGGTGCTGTCTTCATCTACACCTCTTTGTGATTCAACCCCACCTACTCGTGCTTGTACGGCAGGAAAATCCTTTTCCATCTTACTGCGTACTGAGTTGCGTGCTGCACCGTATAATTCTTTCCCATGTCCCGGTGCTTTTTTCTCTTCTGCTTCTGCTCGTAATTGCTCGGCTTCTTTATGATACCCTTCTTTTTCCATCTGGCGTGCATCTGCTTGTCGTTTTAGATAGTCTGTATCTATAAACGAAATAGCCCCTTCATCTACTGCCTTTTCTGATTTAGGTGCTACAGACTCCGATACAGTGCTTGTTGCTTCTTCCTTATCTGTTTTTGCTTGTTCCTGCATTCTATCTATATCAGCTCCCACGCTTTCAATTACTGCTGTAGGGTCTTCATTTCCTGCAGGAGCTTCCTCCACATTTTTTTCTGCTACCTTTGGGGTTTGTTCTGGTTCATTTTTTGGATTATTGAGCGCCTGTATCCTTTCTGACAATGTCTTTGTATGTCCATTTCCCACATTGTTATTTGCCACTTCTTGTTTAGGAGTAAGTACCGGCATTTTTTGATTACCTTCTCCATCTTTTTCTTGTGGGTTTATTCCGCCCTCTGTCTGCTCAGGTGCATCTATCCTATCTTCATCACCAAGAACAAGTGTTGGCATTCTTGGTGCTTCCGGTGGTTTTTGAGCCGCACCATTGGATAATTGAGGCATCGTTTTCATTCGCATGTCTGCATTATCTCCTGCTACTACATCAGGATTTATGGGGATACCCTTGTCCGCTACTGCTGCTACTTCAGGTACTGCAGCAGTACTCTGCACTGTATCAATAGGATTTTCCTGTGATGAAGCATTTCCATCCTCCTCTTGCATTGACGCCAACGCAGCTTCAACAGGATCTACATCTCCTTCTGTATTATTCTTTCTGTGAAAAAATCTTTCAAGTCTCATACGCTATACAGTGATAATACTATCGGTAATAAATGAAACCAATTGCACAAAATAACCACCAAACACAAGAACAAAGAGTATAACCGTACTAAATCCCAAAATAATATTTTGCTCTAAAATAGAGCGAAGTTTTTCGTACTGGAAGGCAAGACTCTTTGGCAAGATGCTGGTGAACACTTTTGATCCATCAAGCGGTGGTATCGGTATTAAATTAAACACCGCCAAAAGCACATTGAGAAACACTATTGAATATACGAGCGGCGCACTCGTTGCGGGAAGAATGCCGAAACGAAGCAAGCTACCACAAAAGAGTGCAATCACTATATTAGAAAGCGGTCCGGCAAAGGCGACTATCGCCTCGGCAAATCGCCCTCCCTTGCGTAAGTTGTATGGATTATACGGTACCGGCTTTGCCCATCCGAACAAAAAAGACGATCCCGAAAGGAGTAAAATAGCGGGAAGTATGACAGAGCCAAGTGGATCTATATGTACTATAGGGTTGAGTGTGAGACGCCCTTCCAGTTTAGCGGTTGGATCGCCAAGCCAATGTGCAGCAAACCCATGCGACACTTCGTGTATCACCACAGACATCACTAAAAGTGCGATGAGAAAAATAACATCAATACCCATATAGAGTATATGGTAGCACACAATATATTACTCAGTTCCACCATTTGTTCCTTTCTGTGAGTATCTTTCATAAGTAGTCTATATCATCTTTTACATCAATTATATATCAACATATCGATTAATCGATACATTTTTACCCTTACGCCAACGAATTTATGTTAGCGTATATACACTTGCCTTTTTTTCTCTAAATGATAGGATGCACGACATTATGGCACGAGAATGCGCGATAACAGGAAAAAAATCACAAGTAGGCGGACGCTACAGTAACCGTACGCGTGCGACGCAATTTAACTCTGGCGGAAAGAAACGCCGATTTGTCAATCTTCAGAAAAAGACTATTTTTATTCCTGAACTGGCAAAAAGCATTACCGTAAAAGTATCCACAAAAGCCCTTCGCACTATGAATAAAAACGGTGCATACAAAACATTGAAGAAAGCGGGATTGCTCTAATCTAAAACTACAAATAAAAAAGGAAAAGCCGGGTCAAAGTGACCCGGCTTTTTTCGTGAGCAATTATGTTATTTGTTCGCTCACTGCCACCACGAAGGCCGTTCCTTCGCGGAGACATTTGGAAGATCGCAAATGATTGCGACAGAGATGAACTCTGCCATTGAACCATTCGTGAATTTCCCATCACGATTGCGCGTCACCGTGTAGTTATTCGGCGAGACATTCTCGCCAAATGTCCATACGGCGCCTGATGGACTTTTGGAAACCCAGCAGGTGCGCAGTCCGATGTCGCGCATCCAGACATTTTCGTCCAGACGACGCCACGCGCCATAGCGCGAACGAGTCGCTTGCACCAGATGTGCAGGCCGAGCGCGCGGGCGCAGTGAGTGCATAGGAGCGGTGGACCTTCCCTGCATCAGATGCGCGGGGCGCGGACGCGGACGCAGTGAGCGCACCGGAGCGGTGGACGATGCCACCTGCTCCTGTTCTGTCGTCGTCACGCTCGCGACGACGGCAGAGCCGTATTGCGTCCGTGCGGAGGTCGCGATCGCGATCATCGCAAAGACAATTCCAGCGCTCAAAAGAACGCCGCTCCAAAAAAGTACTCTGCTCATTCCCTAATCCTTTCTTTTTGTTATCGGGATACGCATAATAATACAACTAATGCAGTATTTGTCAAGGTATTCACAATACCATAGCTCTAAAAATATATACTGGAGAAATAGCTATTTTTAGGCTGTTCACTCTTTAAGAGTGTGTAATGTTTCTCTAAAACTCTTGCCACTTTGGTCCTATATGTACTGTTGTCGTTGTACTAATAGTTCCTGTATCAAAGTCAGAACATTGTAATGTGTATCGTGTTGATTTATTTATCGTACCCGTTGTAGCCTGTGTCGTATTTTGTATGGTACTCCATCCTATTGAATCACCATTATCACCCGATATTGAACAATTTCGCACATTGCCAAGAGTCCAATATAATTTTGTAGTAGCACCCCTTCCTACCAATGACGGCTTGGCATAGAATGTTGCAGCTGCCGCTCCGCCATCACAGACAGCAACAGAAGGTGCGCAGACAAGTTCTCGTGAGAGCGTATAAGTCTTCCATCCAGACGCTGCTCCTGCAGCATCTATAGCTTGTGCTTGTAGTGTTTTGTTTCCTTGCGTTGTCCAACCACTGTAGGTCGTATGTGCTGAAATTGGCGAAGGACTCACTGTTCCTGTTGAGGGTACTCTATGAATACCTCCTCCATCGTTATAATTCACTTGATAATACAATCTGTCGCCCGTATCTGTATCTACCGAACTAAAATCTAATGGGTTAGCTGCATCTACTCTATAGGTAGATTGGCGTAATGTTGGTTTGCTTGGCGCTTTATTAGTCGTAATGGAGACGGTCGGGCTTCCGGCCGTACTACTTAAACAATCGGTTGTACCAAAAGAGGAGTTATCAAATGTGGAGTACCCAAAAAATGCACCGCAGAGTCCTCCGGAAACGGTGAAGTTAAGTGTGTGCGTCCCTCCTGTGGTTATAGGAGGTAGTGTAATTTGGACTGGCACTCCATTTCTGGCAGAACCCGGCGCGATTATTTGAGTTGAAGCACCATTATCTACTGAGACCCAAACTGCAGCCGCACGTTGCATTGCAACTGTAGCGTCTGCTCCATAGTTAATGGCGAAATCAAATACAACATTTTTAGTATTGGAAAATGTAGTTCCTTGTGTGAAGTTTACCGTAAAGGTTGCAATATTCGGATTGTCATACGACTTAAAAGTATATGCATGTGCAAAGTTAGAAAAACCAAGTAATCCTACACTTACCATCAAAAGCAACAATGCCTTTTTGTTGTGTATTTTCATTCCGATAAAGGAAATGAGTAATCCGATAATGAGCACAATTAGCATAGCCACCCAATTATTTATATTTTTTAGGAAATCCATTGTTTTCTGAGTTATTGATAATGCGGAAGGTGTTACTCCATTCATTTTAATGATATTGGATACCGCTTGATCTGAACCGAATTTTTGAATTATTCGTTTTGCCCCAGATTTATCACTCCCACTATAAAGGGCGCCGGCAAATGTAACTTTCTTGCACTTGTGTGGAATGTCTATAGAGAGTGTACGCTCACTCGGAACAGTATATTCTAGCTTAAGTTCCTGCACTAAACCGCAAACAGTCCCATGGCTATCAACCAATCCATATATCAATCCTCTATCCGGATTTTCTCCTGATCCTTCAAGAAATATTTTCATTGTAAGATTCGTTTTGGTTCTTGCACTTTCTTTAAAGCCGCTTACTGCTATCCAACCAGAAGTGGGAGTAAATACATCAGACTGTTCGGCAACAATAGCATCATCCTTATCGACTAAGTATGCTTTAACGCCATATCGTCCATGCAACGCACTTAACGGTATATGCGCATATCCATCGTCTGATGCTTTAACTTCCCCCTTTTTTACTTCACTGCCCAATATACCCCCTTTTAGAAAAGAGTATCGTACTCTCAAATTCTTTTTGGAAACTGCACAATCGTAGGATTGAGATTGATCAGATTCATTTGTATGAAAATCACAAACAAATTGTTTGGTGAGAGTGTTATTTTTATTAGAGGACTTGGCAGATACTCCATCAACGACTATAGAACCTGCGTTTGCTACACTCATCACCGAACCTGATTGATTTTGCACCAATGCGATCACTTGCATTTTCCCTTGTATATACGATGGCGTTGCGAAAGAGACAGAAACACGCTTTGTTTCCCCGCTTAATACAGATACCGAACTTGCTTCTGATGTATATATAATGTGTTTATTTTCATCCGCCAGCTGTATCGCATATCGCACTTCATTGTGTGGAACTGAATCGGGATTATATACATCAAAGGAAACAGAGTAAGTATTATCTGCCTTGTTTAGAGAGGTAAGTGGATTATATATTGAAAGATTGCTGACAACTGCGGCATGTGCCAGCCCAACTGATGAAAAAAAGATAGCAACAACAAAAAGAACCCTATTTAAAGTCATATCTATATATTACTACAGGTAGTGTAATTCGTGTATAGATAATGTGTACAAGTCTATCGCACTTTATGTATGCTATCGCCATTGGATACGAAGGTAATTGTACCTTGCTTGCAAGTATCATATTGAGGTATTGAAAAGCGTGTATAGAGCGCCACAATACTCGGATGAGGATGTCCGTACCTATTATGACACCCTCGAGAAAATACTACCGAAGCGGGATTTACATATCCTATAAATAACTCACTGCTGGAAGTCTTTGATCCGTGATGTCCTGCTTTTAATACATCGCTGTGCAACCACACTCCATCAATTGAAACCAGATACTTCTCTATTTTCTGTGGTGAATCGCCGGTAAGTAAAATATGCGTCTTTTTATACTCAATAAGAGCAACGACAGACCCGGTATTGGTCTCAACTCCCGATACATCTCTGTCAGGAAAGAGGATGTATAGTAATACTCCATCGCCAAAATCAAATACTTGTCCTCTCCGCGCAAGCATCATATGCGAGGCTTCTTTTTCTGCAATATCGTGAACCTCCCTTGCAATATGTGTCTTTCCATATACTCCCGGCTCAAGAAAAGTGGTAACACTGTAGCGTTTGAGCACCTCTTTTAATCCGGTAATGTGATCGCTATCGGGGTGGGTGGCAACCATCACATCAATAGTGCGGTCCCAAAACGGAAGCAATGCACTTATACGACGAACAGTCGATGAGTCGCGACCGCCGTCTATAAGAATGTGTTTCTTTGACGGTGTCGTGATGAGTATTGAGTCCCCTTGCCCAACATCTAAAAATGACACTGTGAGCATTCCCGTCTGTGCGCGAGAGTATATAACCATCCAGACAACCACTACAGACACGAGCAATATTACAACTGCAATCGTCCGTAGATACTTTTTAATAAAAATAAACATTGTACAATAAAGCTATACTACTAAATATAACAAATACACTATGGAAAAATACGAACCAAAAACATTTATCATCCCCGAGCTGCAAGGCATCTCAAAAAAACAAATTGATATGCACCTTGGACTCTACGAAGGATATGTAAAGCACATTAATCTTCTCCGTGAGCAGATTGCCGATCTCACCGAGAAAGGTGCGGACACCTATCACTTTGCCATTGAGTCGGTACGCCGTCGACTTGGCTTTGAGTTTAACGGTATGCGTATGCATGAGTTTTACTTTCCTCAATTTGAGGGAGGACCTACCGATGAACCGAAAGACAGTGAACTGGGAAAAGCTCTCGCTGAAAAATACGGATCATGGGAAGGATTCGTAGAACATTTTAAAACTGTCGGAATGAGTCGTGGTAGCGGATGGACGGTACTCGCATGGGACAAGTCGGGCAACACGCCACACATTTGGTGGACGACCGACCACGAACTCGGCACACTCGCAGATGTAGAAATACTTCTTGCAATGGATATGTGGGAACACGCGTATATGGTGGACTACCTCCCTGCAGAAAAGAAACAACACATAGACGCATTCTTCGCAAATCTCAACTGGAGCGTGGTTACTGATCGCTTTGCATCTATTGACTCTTAAATCATTCGTGATATCTTTGCGCTTGCCTCTATGGAGAGGCGAGTTCTTTACAGGAGAGAGAAATGCAAATTAACGCAAACGAAAACACCAACAACTTCAAGCAAGACCCTCGGAAGGATTCTGAGCGACACACACTTTGTCGCGATTACGAAACAGACACAGACGAAGAAAACAACGAGAACGATTTCTTTGAAGCACTTGAAGAAGGAGGAGTTTGTTTGTTTGCATAACCCTCTTCCACCTATAGAGAAGAAAGTGCTCTGGTGAATCTCCCATATCTTTCTTAGATACAAAGGAGATTGTCGGTACTGTCGGCACATTATCACTTTCTACTCCGGTCCCCTGGCGCATCTGCTCGCGCCAGGGGATTGTTTTTATATTTGACACGACACGCCATTGCTTATAGTATCGTTTCAGATTCGGCGACATAGCATAGCTATGCTACCGGACCTGCTCTTTTCAACATAAACAAGCGAGGACACGAATGCGTGAACCAAAGCAACATGAAACTGTCACTGATTTTCTCAATTCCCTGCCGAACACAGACTGGTTTGGCAGACTGACCGCACTCCAACAGTCCATGGTGCTTGATGAGATCTGTGCGCTCATCGGTGCCGTATCTTTTTTCGGTCAGTCTGTTGCTGTGCAACAGGCTCTTGAAAAGTTTGCTAAATCTTCCACCTTGGAAGAAACCACTTCCTTCAAGAAACTTTCTGCACGCCTTGAAAAAGCGCAGCGATGTTGGAGTGGAAAAACTGTCATAGAGCGACGAGAATATATGGCACGAGATACCACATCACTTTTGTGTGCATGCAAGGTGAGGGCGAAAAATATCTTGCAAACTTCGTCAGATAAAAACGAAGCACTGATGCGCTCAATCGTGATTGCTGACTGCTTCGCTCGCCAACCATTTGTCGACCACTACAAGCAGGCGGGCGCCGTCTTGCAGGCACTTCTCTTGGTGAACCAGCGATGGAATACTAAGAGTGAATATGATCATCTGACTCTTCTGGATCTCTTTGATGTGATTCTGATGGAATGCACCATCGCGCAAGACATCAGAAAAATGGTGAGGAGATACATCCACGCCACCAAATCACAACCACACAATATACCCTTCTCCACTGAAGGATGGGACGGTGCCATGGCATAGCATTCTTCACGATCTCGAAACGGGCGACCACCAGGTCGTCCGTTTTCTTTTTGTATACATGTTATATATATGTGAGACTTTTTATTTTATACTTTCTATATTTACACTACCTAAGAAATACTCTTCGCATCTCCTGCTTCATCTTTATATACAGTCGCCCACCACAGTGCTATCACCCCATAGAGTAGAAAGACACCTACCAAAGAAATAGTATGTACCTGCACTGATGCAAAGGGAATGTCTGTAGCACTTTGCACTATCCATACCACATATAAGAGCAGTGCATTGGTTACAAATGCAAATGGAATTGCACCGACATACGAAACCATCCCAACCGCACCGGTAAGGAATGTCGTGAGCATTGCAAGAGGAATTATCGGTAGCACGACAATATTTACAAACACCGCAACAAGTGAAAGTGTTCCCATCATATACACAATCAGTGGAGCAACTGCTATCTGCGTAGAAAGTGTCGCCGCTATAATTGCACGCAATCCCATATACTGAGGTATGAAAATGAGGTGTTTCATAAAAAAGCCACTTCCTAAAAGAAGCCCTAATGTAGCCATGAAACTTAATTGGAACGATGGATCGTAGAGCAGTGTCAGCGGGTTATAGAGAAGCATCATAATACCTGCCCACAACAATCCATACATCGCACTATAGGTACGCCCTGAAACCATACCAACAGCACCGAGTGCCCCCATCAGAGCAGCACGCACCACTGTCGCACTCGGACCCACAAAGATCGTGAAAATAAATATGGAAAAAATAATGGCAACCATTCGCAACGCCCTCGGCAACCACAACAACATAAACGAAAGCGCAACGATGATAATAGAAATGTTGTATCCCGACAGCACAACAATGTGTATCAGTCCGGCTTCTCGGAATTGTTCGGTGAGCGTCTTGCCCAGAGAGCGTTTGTCTCCTACGGTAATGCCTCCGGCGAGTGCGGCATAGGGTTCGTTTAAAAGTCTCTGCAATGTATACAAATACTTTTCCTTTACAGTGAGCAATTTTGTATACAGAGAGTGCGCCCTTACTGCCACAGATACATGAGCATCTTTCATCACAAATAAAATGCGGTGTGCAGAAAGATACCCAACATAATTAAATTGCTTTCCACTATTCCCATAAAAGTTTTCGGGTTTTTGTATTCGTCCTCTTACCGCCACACTGTCTCCATAATGAAACTCACTCTGATTCTTTGTCGTGACTAAAATATTGTAGGGTGCTATGTCGGTTTTAATAGTGAGATTGGTGTAGGCACTGCGCCTATCCGGCTCTCGTATTATTTTCCCTGTAAACCGCTGCACTCCCTTTGATGTATCCACAAAAGAGTAATCTGTATGTAACACCGAAATCAAACGCAGTTGCCCGACAATCATAAAAAGAAAAAACACTGCCATCATTACAAGTGCTTTTTTATTATGCGAATACATCATTACGGCACTCGCACCGACCCCCGTAATGAAAATAAAAAGAGAGGTATAGATACCTCCACCGATACTATGTTGCAATACAATCCCGCATACAACTCCAACTAAAATAATCACAGGATTGATGCCCATACTATTACAGTATAAAACATCTTATGATGAAATTATTTCTCTGTATTATCTATCGCGCATCAAGCGCCTCGTTGGCAAGTGCATCAGCTTCTTTGTTAAACTCTCGGCGTACATGGGTAAAAGTCACTTCTTGAAATCCACCAGAGAGAAGTTCTTTAACTTTTTTATACTGCTCTCGTATGGTGTCACTTTTTATTTTCCAATTACCATTTAATTGCTCGGCTACCAATTTACTATCTAAACGAAACTCTATAGACTTCTCAGAAAGCCCGAGTGCTTTTATTTTTTGCAGTGCGCGAAACACCGCCTCATACTCAGCCCAGTTGTTCGTTTGCACTCCGACATATTCGCTTATGGTTGCAAGTTCTTCAGAGTCGTTTTTTATCACCACACCTATTGCCGCCTCTCCGGGGT
Source organism: Candidatus Kaiserbacteria bacterium (assembly GCA_027082835.1). GTDB lineage: Bacteria > Patescibacteriota > Minisyncoccia > Phycocordibacterales > UBA2100 > UBA2100. The sequence goes on along the minus strand of JALWTP010000006.1, from coordinate 11,722 downwards.
TCCCGCGTGACGCGCCGTCTGTATGTACATAGATAGTATCCATACCTGCCTTTATTGTGTGAGTCCAAATACACAGTATGCTCCTTGTGCTTCTGAAGAAGTTTCTAATTGTGTGCAAAGCTGATAATCAACTCTTCCACCATAGACTACATATTGATATGGCAAATTGCTCTTTGGATCGCCTGGTATAAATGCCATATAATGTGGAGAAAGCAATCGCAGCTGTGGAGGAAACTCCCCATTTTCTTTTTTATAAATTTGGAGCGCTGTCTGTATGTTGACAAGGTCAGATTTGCGTATAGCATCTCGTGACTGTGCATCACTGCTGAGTGATTGACCCAAAATTGAAAGTCCTACAACTGCAGCAGCAAACACTACAACAATTGCAAATACCGCCAGCACCTTTGATGAATTGCTTACCACTATTCCCTCGTCGTCTTTAGGACTTAACAACCACCTGTATACATGTACCACAGCGAGTGCAGAAACCGGTATGGTTACTATAAGTCCTATTCCCAAAGCAAGTGCTCCTACTATATTAAACGCGATAATAAAAAGCCCTAATATAAGCAGGTTCCACATATGCCCCTTACTTAAATTGACACTTTCTTTAATAGCTTCAATAGGACCCATATTTCTGTCTATTATTAAATACGGGACAAACATAAGTGCAATAGATGCCACGATCCCCGGTATGACCAACAACAAGAATCCGAGAGAGATGATTATTGTGGTGAGTATTGTCGCAACAATATACGAAACAAACGCAGGTATAGGCTCAAAGAAGTCTCTGTATCCTGTATCTACATTGTCATATACGCGTATAAGAATAAGCGTCATACCCATCCCTAATAAAATCTGTACGGCAAAATCAATCAAATTCAATATCATTAAAATGCCTCCGGTGGAATGGTTTGCCAATGAACTCATACTACTTGACACTACCATGGTAATAACGAACAGACCGATAATAAATAATGGTCTTTCTTTAAAGGTTTGCCATGCAACGGCAAATGCTTCTCGTTTAGAAAAAGATTTCATATGTATATAGTATACATCAAATTATGCACTCTAAATACCAAACACTGAATAATTACTATTGGATATCAAGTATGCGTATCTCATAACGCACCCGCCCTAAAAAGCGAGATTTTTCAAGGGTTCCAACTATATCCACACTACTATTTTCTCTCGCTTGCTTATCAAATGAATCTAAACCTTTGAAAAATGCAATGGCGCGCATCTGAGGAAGTGCGCCGTTTTGTTTGATAGATACTTCTAAATGACTATCGTCTGTGCCAAATGTTTTAATACTTGCGATAGGTGCATTTTTATACACAAAAATCGGTTTAGCATTTCCCATACCAAACGGCGCCATCTTGTTTATTTCACTGTAGGTGCGCTCAATTGGTACTTGTGGTATTTGAGCATCTGCTACAACACTATCGCCCTCCGCTTTATCTGTTTTCAAAAGTTGCACCGCTTTATTAAACTCATCTGCAATGGTGTGTATGTATTCTTTTTTTACACTAAACCCTCCTGCGTATTTATGCCCGCCATATTTTTCAAGTGCATACTCGGCACCTTTAAATAGATCAACAATATGCACCCCGCCCGCGCTTCGGCACGAACCCTTTAAGTCACCGGTCCCTTCTCTGCCCCATATGCATACTGTTTTTTTATATTTGTCAGAAATTGAACTGGCAGCGAGCCCAAGCAGTGCTGTATTGTACTGTGTATCTCCGGCAACCAATACACTCCTCTCTGCAGTTTGTGGATCATCGCTAAAACGCTTCTTTAGTGCTCGTACAATACTCGCCACACTTGCCTTCCGTTTCCTGTTTAGAGATTCTAACTGCTTTGCTGCATCTGTTGCCCTGCTCGCATCTTTTTCAGACAGCATATTAAACGCAGTCTCAGGACTTCCCATTCTACTTGAAGCATTAATACGCGGAGCAATAGCAAATCCAATATCGTCTTCTGTCAGATACTCTTTTTGCAAACGCATTTGTTTGCACAGTGCATCAATTCCGGGCCTTTTTGATTTTCTTAAAACCATAAGCCCAAAGTGCACCAGTGCTCGATTTTCTCCGGTAAGCGAAACCATATCGGAAATCGTTGCAATTGCCACCAAGTCAAGTAGCCATTTCTCCCATCCATCTACCACATTCGCAATCCATTCTTTTTTGTCTCTGCGCGCCTGTATCACGAGTGCTTGCACCACCTTAAACGCCACACCTGCACCACAAATATTTTTGTTTTCGTATGTATCATCCTTCCTTTGTGGATTGATGACCGCCACCGCATCAGGAAGTGTGTCTTTGGTAAGGTGGTGATCCGTTATAATGACATCTATATCATTTTCTTTTGCATAGTCGCAGGTAGATATATCTGCAATACCGACATCAACCGTTATAATGACCGAAACTCCTTTTGTTTTGAGCTCATCAATCGCCTCAGTATGAAATCCATACCCCTGTGTATCACGATGAGGTATGTAGTTCACAAAATTTTCATACTCTATTTTTTTGAAGAAGTCGTGCAAAATAACCCCTGCCGGAATGCCATCTGCATCAAAGTCACTATAGATAGCTATTTTTTCGTCGTTATCAATTGCTGAGATAATCCTCTCCACCGCTTTTTCCATATCAACTAATCCAAATGGATCTAGCACATCGCGTTCATAATCCGGATTGAAAAATATCTCTCGTTCTTTTTTTGTTTTTATTCCTCGCTTGCGAAGTAGTGTATCTATCAATGTTTGCATATTGAGTGTGATTGTACCACGATGTATACTCTTTCTTATGAATGATTGTCTTTTTTGCAAAATAAGCGCTGGAGAAATACCTTCCACAAAAATATATGAGGATGATACGGTATACGCATTTTTAGATATTACACCAATTAATCGCGGACACACTTTGGTAATACCGAAAAAACATTTTAGAAACGCCCTCGCGATGAGCGAAGACGAATTTGCCGATTTGAATAAAAAAGTATTATTCCTCGCAAAGAAAATTAAAGAAGCTCTGAATGCAGACGGAATAAATATATCTTATAACAACGAACCTGCCGCAGGTCAGGTGATTTTTCACACACACGCACACATCATTCCACGATTTAAAAATGACGGTTTCCATCACTGGAAAGGAGCTCCTTACGAAAACGGAGAAGAAAAGGAAGTCGCTGACAAAATAAAAAACGCTCTCTAAGTATAGAGTTTGTAGAAATGAACTTTAAATACAAAAGCCGCAGTGCGAAGCACTGCGGCTTTTGTAGCATCCTATATTCCAAACTTTTACCCACTATTCTTTTCTAATGCTTCTATCCCTGCCAGTGTTCCTTCTTGAAGAAATTGCAACATTGCACCTCCGCCGGTTGATACAAATGTGAAGCTATCAAGCATATTTTCTTTTTTAAGGACTGCGATGGTATCTCCACCTCCAACTATTGTTGTAGCACCTACAACACCAGCAACGCCACGAGCAAAGGCAAGTGTTGCTTCATCAAATCCATACTCATACCACCCAAATGGACCATTCCATACAATGGTTTTGAACGAACTGAGTGCGTTTACTAATGTGTGTATCGTCTTCTCTCCCATGTCTACAATAGTATCGTCTTTTTCTATATCCTGTATATCTACATTGGATGATTCTCCTGAGGTATGCCGTACCACCACATCTACCACCTTATGTTCTTTTTCATTTTGTAATATGTCTATAGGAACAGCTCCATCTCCCACTTTTGAAACCCCTACCTCACCGCCTCGTGCTTTAAGCAACTCATTTTGCAACACCCCTCCGATAAATATCTTATCGTACAGTGGTATAAGTTTCTCCATCAACACTTCTTTGGTTGCCAGTTTTCCACCACCGAGTGCAAACAATGCCGGATGTTCCGGTTCAATCGCCTTTTGTAGATTATTCACTTCATCGCGAACCAACAGTCCTCCGTAACTCTCAATATATTTTGGAATACCCACTACGCTGGTATGTTCGCGATGCAGTACCTCAAATGCGTCTTGCACAAAGATATCAGCGTGCGATGCAATCTCACGCGCCCACTCATCGTTATTTTCCGTCTCCCGTTTGTCGCTTCGCAGGTTCTCTACCAGAGCAATCCCTCCTTCGCGTGCCAAGTCTTTCGCTTCTTGTATGGTAGCGTATAGCGTAGTGGGTATTGTCTGAGTAAGTATTTCGGCCACTGGACGCAGTGACTGTTCGCCACTTCTGCCGATGTGCGATATAACAATAATCTTTGCTCCGGCATCTTTGAGAAACTGCAATGTAGGAAGCGCTTTGGTGATACGAAAGTCGTCGCGCACCAAATCATTTTCAATAGGCACATTGAATCCGGCTCTTACCAGCACTACCTTTCCTTTAAGATCTGCTACTTCATCTATATATTTCATATTTATTCCTTTATTTCCGACGCAACAGCAATAAGCGCTTCCAACTTTTTCGGCTGTAAACTTACCCTCCCTACCAATACACCGTGAAGTCCGGGTATTGAAAGTATCTCCTCTGCATTTTCGTCATTGACCGACCCTCCGTATAGTACTCGGATGTGTGAGAGCGCGCGCTGACCGTAATTATCAGCAATTATTTTCTTGATGAGCAGTATCATTTTGTGCACATCTTCAGCACTCGGCGCCTCGTCTGCACCTATTGCCCACACAGGTTCATACGCTATGGTTATATTTTTAAATCTACCAACAGGAACATTTTTAAGTGCCTGCGTTAGTTGCTCTCGTATATACGCAATATATGCACCCTCCTCATCGCGCTCTCTTTCGCCAACTGCGAGTATGACATCAAGCTTGGCTTCAAGTGACGCCTGTACTTTTTCATAGGTATCTTCATTGGTAACACCGTTTGCTCGCTGTTCTGCGTGCCCCACGAGGGCATAAGTCGCTCGCACATCACGCACCTGAAATGCAGACACACCTCCGGTAAACGAGCCGGACTGTTTGGTTGAAAGTGCTTGCACACCAAATTCTATACGCGTACCGGTGTACTTTCCGCGTATCTGCGCCAAAAAAATGGTCGGCGGTATCACTACTATCTGTGCTTTCTTATACTTTTGTGCAATCTTTTTCGTCTCGTCAAATAGGCGCTTTGCATCTGTCACCGTTTGCGGATTAAGTTTCCAATTACATACGATTGTTTTCATTGTAGTAAGTATACCGTATAACGATGTCCTGCACACCTTTATATAGTTTGTTTTTACTCGTTTATTTCGTGTCTATTGCTCTCGCCATAAAACATACTGTGCGGTCGTGGTGCTTGCGGGAGTAAACGGAGGAGGATTGGTCGTCTGCAATCTATCGTATGAAGAAATACGATTCGCGTATCCTGAACAAAAACCATTACCGCATGCCCAACTCGTTCCCACTCTCTTCTTTGAGATGATGGATCCATGTATAGTGAGCTGATTTTTGGTATCGTACGAATAATACGACCTGCCGAACCTATCGCCTTGCGCCACAAATATACCGCGTATAGAGAGATTGTTTTGCGATTGTGGAGGTATAAAAATGCCGTTTTCACTAATTACCGTCAACCCATCAGAGCCATCAAGCGTTGAGTAATTAATATCGCCGTTGATAATAACATCAGGGTTATATCCGTTATTGGTCAAATCCGCCGCAACCACCGTCACTTTTCCTTTTACCGTTCCTTCTATCCATACTTTATCTTCCACAAAAATAAGTGAACAACTTGCCGGAATGGTTTTACGCTCCACAAACGACTCACTGTAAATAATATGAAAGTCAGGAGTCCACCCTGTGTCGGAAAGCCACCCCCAATATCCCGAAGTACTCGTAACCTTATATATATCTACCGTACCATCACTGTTAAAAATGAGGTGATATCCATCGGCTGCCGTATTGTAGCCAGCATAGTTGATTGTTGTATTTCCGTATGGTGCGAGGTAGATACCACTGGACTGCGCATACGATTTCATATTTGAAAAATTGGTAGCCATATCCGCAAAACTGATTGAGTTGGTAGGATACTTCCACAGAGCACTTCCAGTCCCTGATCCAAAAACACCATTTTGCGTCTGACTAGGGGAACAACCAAACGAATAATCACAGAGCCAACTAGAAACGGCGCTACTCACTGTAGAGTTATTGGTACCATCCATTCGAATACCTCCATTTGAGTGGTACGGACCGGTTATATTTCTATCCGATCCCGCCCAGACATCAGCCCCTATAATGTATGAATACTCTGCAACACTTTTAGCCGCGTGCCGACCAAAAAGTGTTCGCTTAAACTTTGGGTCTATGTCGGAAGTACCAGTAGAGGTTATATCAACAGACTGCACCACACCACATGACTTGTTGCCGACAATAGACAAACTAAAATTACCCACACTCCCTCCGGATGGGTCAGTATATTGATGTACATACGGACCACTCGTGCCGGTACCGTCTTGCAGATCATTAGGGTGTTGTATTAAAAACCAATGATAGTATTCAAGTCCCGCCTCAGCAATGCCAAACGCTTGTTCTCGCACTACTTTTTCTGTCCCCAATTGTGCTTGTGTCAATATAAACCCCATCAGAGCGGACATAGACATTACAAATACCCCCGCGAAAACCAACACGAGTATTATTGCAATGCCTTTATTGTATTGTGTTGTGTTATTATGCATATCTATCTTCGTATGTTACGCAAAAAAGCACTGCTGCGAAGTTCGTAATCATCTGGTGCTCTTTCGGGGTGTATATTAACTACCATCTTCACTAACACATACGCAAGATCAGCCACCTTTGTGTAGTCGCTCATCAGTGTCCCAGTAGAGTCATAATAGGTAAACAAAGGCGTTCCGAGTGCATTATTGCGAACATTATCCGAGACCACAGAAACTACCTCTGTACTGGTGGCATATGTTGGCGGATCTCCCGATGACTCTACTATCCCTCGCTTAAGGTTAGTACCATCTAAAAAGAAACGAATTCGCTCTATCTTTGAATCATTATCATAGTCACTGAAAAAAGTAATAGAACTGGTAGACATACTGTAGATTGGGTACGCACCGTCATCGGCATACGATGCCTCTCGTAGAAAACGAACTGCTTGTCCAATACCTTTTCGTGCACTTCTGGTAGCGTCTGCCTGTTCAAACGCAAATCGTTGACCTTGATAGGTGTATTTTAATGACATTACGATAGCACCAATAATAACCACCAAAATACTCACAAAAACAACCGCCTCTACTATAGTCATTCCTTTTTGTTGTAAAAATCGTAAATGCATATTTATAACAACGGAGCTATATCATTATATAAAACTACCGACCTCGTTTTTCCGTGAGCATTCCACGAAACAGTAACCTTAATGCGCTTATAGTCGTTTGGATTACCATCGTTATCAGAAGCTCCGAGACCGTCTTTGGGATCGTCTATATACACAATATATATAGTGCGCGTATAGTTCACATTATTTATTGAAACCTGTTCTGAATCCGGCAATACTCCTGAAGGTGTTCCTGCAATGGTACCCACAGAAGCATACGGAAGACTTTTAATGTACTCCACTTCCTCTTGTGCCAGAGCTCCGGCACCCGTGTGTCCTTTATTGTCTGTTGCTAGCTTAGTACCGAGCTGCAATACCCCCAAGAGACCTGAGAAAATCATCACCAAAAGCGCCGTGGCAATAAGCACCTCAAGTATTCCCGAGCCTTTTTGAGCATCAAACATACACATTTTAGTATACCATTGCGAATGTTGTTAGTTGTATAAACTCGTTTATAACAAAGAGGCGCTTTTTATTAGAACGCGTTTGAAAGTGAATATATTGGCCCTACCATCGCAACTGCGAAAAATCCTACCGACGCTCCTATGAACAACATCAAAAACGGTTCTATAATAGTAGACATATTTTTCGTTTTCTGTGCCACTTCCGCTTCATAAAAATGCGCAACCTTATCAAGCATATCGGCTATTGCTCCTGTCTCTTCTCCTACGGCAATCATCTCGCCAACAAGCGGAGGAAATAAATCCTCACGGTGAATAAATACTTCGGAAAGCGACTCTCCTTTCTCTACTTTTTTCTGTGCTTTGGAAATAACTCTTTTGTGCTGTGTACTCTGCATAACATCTTTCGTTATTTCAAGTGCCGTTACCACATCCACTCCAGCTGTAAGGAGTGAAGAAAATGTGCGCGCCATACGCGCGGAGTTTATTTCTTTTACCAACTCACCTATCAATGGCATTTTAAGCAACAATAAATCTTTTGCCGCTTTTCCTACCCTTGTGTGTACCAAAAACCGAATACCCAGCACGAACAAAACGATAAAAAGAAGTGCTGTTACTGTGTTGTGCACTAAAAAGTCGCTTACATTCATAATCATTTGCGTTGATTTTGGCAATTCGGCTCCGAGGTCTTTAAATGTTTTGGAAAGAGTGGGAACCACTTTTGTCATCATTAAAAATCCGATACCACCGATTGCGATAAGTATGATACTCGGATAAATGAGTGCTCCTTTTATTCGTTTTTTTAGTTTATATGCATCACCTAACTGCGTTGCAATACTTTTGAGCGATTCGGACAATGTACCTGCCTCTTCTCCGGCACGCACCATTGCAACAAAAAGCCGAGAAAATACTTTTGGGTGCTTATCAAGAGCATTGTGGAGCGTTCCGCCTTTTTGAACATCGCTTCGTATAGCTATGATTACTCTTTCCAATCGTGGATTTTTGGTTTGCCGTTGCGATACCGAAAGAGCGCGCGAAATTGGGAGACCCGCTTCAAGCATGGCAGAAAGGTTGGACGCGAATACTATTTTATCGTGTTCTTTTATTTGAGTGAGTAGTGCGTTCCAATACGAAACATCAAATAGTTTACTTTTTTTTGCCGTTACAGAAACTATCTCGCCCCCTTCGGCGCGCACCTGACTATATACCTCAAATCTATCTTTTGCTTCAACAGATCCGGTATACACTTCCCCATTTTTTCTGGCTGTATAGTTAAAAGTGGTCATATATTATTCCGAAACAACACGCAACACCTCTGAAAGACTCGTTGAACCATTTACACTTTTGTATATTCCGTCTTCCAACATAGTGAGCATTCCTTCTTTGCGTGCTTGTTCTTCTATCTTCTCGGTAGGTGCGCCCGATAGTATTAGTTGGCGTATTGCCTCACTTACACGAAGCACTTCCTGTATGCCTCGTCTGCCACTGAATCCCGACTTGCATTCATCTGACGGTTTTTCTTTTGCTACTTCTATACTTTTCCATGTTGCTTTTGACGATACTATGGAATCTTCCTTGAGTGTTTTTAATACCGCCCCCATATCTGCATTTTTTTCAAGTGAGTGCAGTTGGTTTGCAGAAAGTTTTATAGTGTCTTTTTCTTTGCAAAGTGTACGCACCAATCGCTGTCCAACCACCACTTGCAACACGGATGCAAGCAAGAATGGCTCCACACCCATGTCTACCAATCGCGGTATCGCCCCTGCCGCTGAGTTGGTGTGCAGTGTGGAAAGCACCAAGTGTCCGGTAAGTGCCGCGTTGATAGCCAAACTTGCCGTTTCTTTATCGCGAATCTCCCCCACCATTATGATATCGGGGTCTTGACGCACCAAACTGCGCAATCCTGTCGCAAAAGTAAATCCGATGTCGGCACGCACCTGCGTTTGGTTAATGCGTGGCATCTGATATTCAATCGGATCCTCCACGGTAGAGATATTTACATCAGGAGTATTTAAAATATCCAATATTGTATAGAGTGTTGTTGATTTTCCTGATCCCGTAGGTCCGGTTACTAAAATGAGTCCAGTCTTTTTGCGTGTCGCTTCGTGTGCGCGCTCCAGCGCTTCACCGTGAAAGCCAAGTGATTCCAGCGTAAATCCGGAAACATCTTCGCGAAGCAGACGCATCACCGCCTTTTCTCCGTGGTATGTTGGCAAAATAGAGACACGAAACGACACTCTGTCGCCATCTGTCTCCATCCTAAATCGTCCGTCTTGTGGCAATCTTTTTTCATCCAGTCGCAAATTTGAAAGCACCTTCACGCGTGCAATAATAGAAGATGACGCGTTTTTGGGGAGAGTCATCGCATCGTGTAAGATGCCATCTATTCTATATCGCACTAATAGATTATTCTCTCGCGGTTCTATATGTATATCAGATGCATTTTGTACAATGGCGTGTCGCAATAGCGAATCCAATATACGAATTGCAGGCACTCCTTCTGCCAATTTTCTCAAATCCTGTTCGTTTGCATCTGCATTGGCATTGCCAAATTTCTCAAGTGTTTTAGATTCTCGCGCGATAATGTCGCCGAGCTCATCACGAAGCGACTTTTGGTACTGTCGCAACATATGCTTCATTGAAGCACTGTCAGTGAGGCGCGGAAGTATTTTCAATCGTGTCTTTTTCTTTACAAAGTCAATCGCTGCAAGGTCGTCGGTATTGAGCATAGCTACTTCAAGCTCGTCTGCATCTTGTCTGAAAGCTACTATGTTATTTCGTCGTGCTATTGGCTCGGGTATAAGAGCGAGCGTGTTCAAATCCGGCTTCATATTGGCGAGATTGATGAACGGAATACCCAACACATACGCATGCGATCGTCGCAGATCGTCTTCGGAAAGTTCCCCTTCCGAGACCAACATATCGCTCACTGATGTCTTTTTCTTTTCCGCTTTCTTTGCAATGGCATCAAACTTTTTCGCGGAAACTAATCCCGAATCAGTTAAAAAAGTTTTTAATTGCTCGTCATTAATGTACATACACGCGTTACCGTAAGTATACCAATATTTGCAGAGAGTGTTACTACACTCTGTGTATGAGTATATAAAAAAATGAAACCCGCCGGCACTTTCGTGCCGACGGGTTAGCGAGGAGAACAATGTCTCAGTGCATCGCCTCACTGAGATACTACTCTCCCCGGGCAACGGCTCTCTTCGCGAAAGACTTCACACACTTGTGCGCTAAAAACGATTTTCGTGCGTTCTGATGATTCCATTCATCTTCCGGCGTTACTTTCGTATTTATTACCCTGTATGCTCAGGAAGCAAACTCTTCTCATTTCTTGTAGACACTGGCCGAATGCTCACAAGCGACAGCAGACGAATTCTCAACAGCTCATTTACCTTGGCTGCAGTCTCGTGCGTCAGAGAATGGATTCACTCGCACCGTTGCATTATTTTTTACTACCTGTACTTATACCACATACTTCTCTATATAATCAATACCTGTGAACCACTTTTTGATTACTTTTAAAGTTTAACTCAATTTTAAATGATCTACTGATTCAATGAGAATTTTTAATTTTGTAATTTTTAAATAAATCTTAACTTTTAATTTTTAAACAATGGTTATTTTTAAAGTTTAATTTTTTATGTAGTCATTGCATCACCATTTGGACCAGCAGGACCAGCGGCCCAAGAGACTCCTGGGCCACATCTGTCCACCGATAAATGCTTGACATCTTTTTTATATGGTGTATATTCCCGTTCAGAAATCCGCACATAATGTGCGGATCAAGACAAGGGAGAATTCTTATGAACAGCCCTCCGATGGATCGGGTTTCCGATGTATAGTGCTGCTTTTCTGACAACACCAACTGGCGACGGCCTGACCGTCACGATGCCAAGCGGCATCTGACCAACGCTGGCCGACGACAAACCTTCATGGAGAATTCATGCTTCGCGCCTGACACGGTGCACCGGGTTAGCACCCCACTGCCTTACGGCCTGAAGT
>JALWTP010000005.1:26526-29986 GCA_027082835.1 Candidatus Kaiserbacteria bacterium | reverse complement strand
AAGTGGGCAAGGGGGCCCCTTGCCCACTTGCCCATAATACCGTTTTTCATTTTTAGACACCGTCTATACTTGTTTTTATGTCATTAATTGAATTGGGAGTATGTAATGGCTATGGTAGAGTAATGTGTGTACCATGGAGCATCTATATACATTTATTGAAACATATAAATATCTGGCGCTGTTTATAGTTGCGGTGCTTGAGGGTCCTATGGTAGCTGTTTTTGCAGGATTTTTAGTAATTACTAAAGAATTTTCTCTCCTGCCAACATATATAATCCTTGTTTTAGGAAATGTGTTACCAGACTTAACATATTACCTGATTGGATATTTTGGGCATCGCAATAGCCATATTAAAAAGTTGATACATCATTTTGCTTTTATACATGAACACTATCAACTTGTTACGAAGCTGTGGAATACACATTTTAGGAAAACAGTCTTCTTTAGCAAGCTGGCATATGGTCTTAGTACTCCATTTCTTATCAGTGCCGGTTTAGTGCGAATACCTCTTTTCAAGTTTATTTCACACACTATTGTAATAGACTTGGTGGTAATAGCGATTTTGGTCGCATTAGGTAGTTTTTTGGGGCAGGCATATACTGTTGTATCTGGATATTTATTCTACTTTGGACTCTTGATGGCTGTGGCGTTCGTTTTGTTTTTAATTGGATTCAGGTATCTATCAAAGCGTGCTGCTGAAAAGTTAATAACTCTTGAAGAGTAAGCAATATGAGAATAGCCATTTTCGCTGATAACTTTTATCCCGAATTGAGTGGGATTTCTGATAGTATTTTAGTTACTGGAAAAGCACTGGCTGAACGAGGTCATCATATTACCTATTTTGTGCCGTATTATAGTAAGAAAGAATATGAAAAAGCCGGCGTCGAGTGCAAAGAGTTACAAGTACATAAAAATATCACTATAAAAAGAATATGGTCGTTTCCATACCGCACAGCAACGGGACAAGGCAGAGGAACAATCCCAAATATCTTCCGCGGACTGTGGTATAGGAATAAATTTGATGTGGTCCACACTCATAGTTTTTTCTCGATGGGTATAGAGGCGTATTTTTTCGCTACGATTAATAAAATACCTTTGGTCGGCACGAATCATACACTTATAGAAAGTTTTCTTGATTTTGTCCCATTGTTTGTAAGAAAAATCGTACCGCGATACCTTATTTGGTTTTATAATCGCTGTACGCAGGTAACAACACCAACGGATTTCTTAGCAGAGAAGATGGTACATGATGGTTTATCTGTACCTCATGTGGTTATATCAAATCCCATAGAGTCAGAATTTTTTATTACTCCTGAACAAAAAAATATACTTCTAAAAAAGAAAAATGTATTCACTTTCTTGTATGCAGGAAGAGTATCATCTGAAAAAAATGTGGAAACTATTGTAGACGCATTCCGGATGTTTTTAACAGAAACGAAATACACTACTGTGGAGCTCGTGTTGGTCGGTACGGGGGTATTGAAAGAAAAATTATGTAACAAGATAAAAGAGTACCATTTGGAAGATGCCATAAAAATAAAAGGACCTTTTGTGGGAGAGACAAAGCATTCACTTTATACTGAATTTCATTTTGCCAATGCTTTTGTGAGTGCTAGTACTTCTGACACACAGTCTATGGTAGTACTACAAGCAATGGCTGCATCAACGCCGGTACTTCTTGCTAACAGCGGACCGTTTCCTGACTTAGTAGGTAATGGTATGCGGGGTATGATATTTGATCATTGTACACCGGAGTCGCTTACACACGCATTTAAAAAGTTTTATAATAGTACCGTTGCTTATACTCATATGGCCTATGAGGCGTATAGCTATGCGCAACAATTTTCTGTTAATACTGTAGCTGACAGATGGGATAGCATATATGCCTCGGTTAATCAAAAATATGGAAAGAAAAAATAACAAAAAAGTAAGTTTGCTTATTCCTGCGTATAACGAAGAAAAATATATTGGCGCATGTTTGGATAGTATTATTTCAAATGCACCTCATTCTTTCTATGAAATAATTGTAATTGATAATGCAAGCACTGATAAAACAGCAAAAATTGTTGCTTATTATAGGAAACATAATGTGCGCATTGTAAAAGAATCTCACAAAGGACTTACATGGGCAAGGCAACGGGGATTTATAGAAGCTACCGGCGACATACTTGCTTTTGTTGATGCTGATACCCGGATGGAGTATGGTTGGTATGAAAAAATTATACAAGCGTATACCTATAATACAAATATAGCATGCCTAAGTGGTCCATATGTATATTATGACGCAAGTGCACTCTATAATATCTTAGTAAAAATGTATTGGTATTTACTTGCACTTCCGAGTTATTGGATCATCGGATATATGCTTGTTGGTGGTAATTTTGCCATTCGGCGTGATGTTTTAGAGAAAATGGGAGGATTTGATACATCTATTCCATTTTATGGTGAAGATACCAATATTGCGCGCAGAGCTGCGCGGTTCGGAAAGGTAAAATTTGATATTACTTTTAAAATGCCAACTTCAGCACGACGTTTCTTTGGAGAAAGCTTGTTTAAAGCTGGTAATATATACATACTCAGTTTTCTTTCAGAAACCTTCTTGCATCGACCCGTCGTCAAAAAGTATAAAGATATACGGTGATTATAGACTCAATACGAAAAGGATGTTGTATAGGACATACCACCCATAAAAGTATCATTCAATATTCTCTCTCGGTATTTTAGGAGAGATAGAACGCTGGAATGCGGGAATAAAAGATACTGTGTATAAGTAAATGCGAGTAGTTTATTAATATATACTTATAGGGTATCAATAATATAAATAACAATATGAATGTATATACAATAAACATCAAAGCAAGCATTGCTGTGGCTACGACACTTCTGTTTTTGGGTGTATTTAATGTGGTATCTGCTCACACAGTACCGCAGTCAACGGTTTCAGCGGGAATTACTCCCGATAGTATGTTTTTTGTGTTTGACCGCCTTGGCGAACGACTACAAGAGCTATTTGCTTTTACGCCGGAGGCAAAAGCAAAGTTGGAAGTGCGTTTTGCCGCAGAGCGAACGGCGGAAATAAAATCAATGATGGAAAATGGATTTAAAGAAAATGCAGAGCCGATTGGTAAAGCAAAGAATATGCTTCTTGCCAATGTTGCTCATGCTTCACAGATGGTGCAAACAGCACAGGGTTCAGGAAAAGATGTGAGTACCCTTGCGAGTGATCTCAATGCACAATTGGACAATCAAGAGCGTATATTGGTGAAAACATTCCAAGATGCAATGTTAGACATAAACAAGCGTCGCATACAAGTAGATGGTCAATTAAAGGCAAAAGCAAATGCTCCCCAAAGTGATTTGGCACAGGTTGCAGAATTACAAAAGCAATTGGATTCTATAAATTTGGACAAGATGCAATTGGCAACTGAGAAGGACCTTGTTAAGAAAGAACTTCGTAAAG
>JALWTP010000005.1:0-26516 GCA_027082835.1 Candidatus Kaiserbacteria bacterium | reverse complement strand
AGAAAAGTCCTATTGAAAAGCAAATGAAAGAAGCTGATCAGAAGAAAGACAAAGAAAAAGAACGAAAAATTGACGCTCAAGAGAGCAAGTTAGACAAAGAAATAGAAAATGGAAAGACAGATAACGAACAAGAAGTGGAACACGAACAGGAACGAGAAAGTGAATCAGAATCTGAAGGACGCGGAGATTCTGAAGGTGGAGGTGATAGAGAAAACGGAAATGGTGGAGAAAGACGAGGCGATTCAGAGAGAGGAGGTGAGTGAGAAGGTGGAAATTAGATTTCTTCCTTTGGTTGTGTGACAGGAAAGCACGGTAGGGTATATCCTACCGTGCTTTTACGAGTGGATATTGTGGGCAAGGAGACTCCTGGGCCACAGGTCAATTTTAAAGTTTAAATTATAAATTTTAATTCAATTTTAAATGACTCAATGACTCAGGGAGAATTTTTAATTTTTAAATAAATCTTAATTTTTAATTTTCAAACAATGGTTAATGGTTAATTTTAAGATTGGTCATTTTTGCTTTGAGAGTTTAATTTCTTGTATGTAAAAAGTGGTTATCGTATGCGTTTGCCACGGACGGCTTTCCAGAAAAAAAGTATTAGTAGTAGCGTAAGCCACATATACCAGAGTTTGAGTATCATAATGGCCACTGACAATCCGCTACCTGAAAACTTTTTCCATAGAGGCAGGTCTTTAATGGTAAAAATACTTTTGATATCGTGGGCTGTTTGTGTGAGAGAGTCTTTGATGGAAAGCGTCGCATTGGTATTTTGGTGTGACAGATCAGGAGAGCTTTTTTCATCTGTACTTTTGGTGCTTGTTGCGGTTTGAGTTACCACCTTGTCGCGAAGCGCCTCCACTTTTTCTATTGCTTTGTGTACCGCGGGAGTTATTTTCTTTGTTGTTTGTTTTCCTTTATCTATAAGCGTATGCACTTCTTTTTGTATGTTGGAAGTGTCGTAATCAGATGATGTCTTGGTAACGGTAATAGGACTAGAGCCTCGCGAGACAGATATTGGTGTGTCTGAGACGGTTGTATATACGATAGAAGTTTTAGATGGAGAAGTTGTTATATATGCACTTACCGTTTGCTTGCCGTCTCCGGTAAACGTATATGGAATGGCGACAGGTATGACTGAATTACTTGCGACAGAAAACGGCGCCGATCCTATTACTTTTTTGTTAACCAGAAATATAACGGTTCCGGAGACAGTGCTTGTGCTTTGGTTTTGTACTGCCGTGAAGAGCTTTATCTTTTCGCCTGTTTTGGGATTGGGCTTAGAGAACCAAATGCCATCCACCACTCCGGCATTTACCGCTGCGTGTAATGAGAGTGGTGCGCTCAAAAAAAGAAGACACACACAAAGAAAAGTCCATTTTCTCACCATAGTAGTATTATATCGTAAAGAATTAATATTCATCGACATATGATAGAATAATTGTATATAGGTAATTAAATAGAGTATTGATGTATGTTAAATAGTTTTGATGTGATACAGGCTTGGTTTGCAAGTGCTTCGGGGTTGGGTAAGGCTGGTGCAATTTTAGCGCTTTCTTTTTTTGTAGCGATAGTGATTATACCTTTTGTTGATGGGGTTATTGCAATTCTCACCAGAAAAACGAAAACAGATATAGACGACAAAATACGCGCAGTAGTACGAAAGCCGATGTTCTATGCGGTGCTGTACTCCGGTATGGCTGTTGCGGTATCGTATCTGCCCATAAGCGCTGCGATAGTGTGGACTGTCTCTGCGTTATTTAAAACCGCGATTGTGATTGTGCTGGGAAGGGGTATTACGAGTGTTGCGCGTGTGCTACTAAACTCTGCGGTGGAATCAAAACGAATTGAAAGTGTAAATACTCAAACAGAACCGCTTTTTGGAAATGTGGTTATGGGAGTGATGCTTGCACTTGAAGTGTACGCGCTGTTTTTGGTTTGGGGTATAGATGTAACCGCATGGCTCGCAAGTGCGGGGATACTGGGTATTGCTGTAGGATTTGCCGCAAAGGACACGCTTTCTAATCTTATTTCAGGTGCGTTTATCTTAGCAGACAAGCCATACAAGATAGGTGATTATATTTCACTTGGCTCGGGGACAGTTGGTATTGTGGAGAGTGTCGGATTGCGTAGTACACGCATTCGCACCTTTAACGACGAGGAAGTAACCATACCAAATGGGGTAATAGCAGGTGCTGAGGTGGTGAACAAAAGCGCAGGACCAAAAACGGGACGCGTTAATGTATCAGTTGGTGTTGCGTATGGATCGGATGTGAATGAAGTGGCGGACACACTGATGGCGCTTGCGCGTGAGCATAAGGAAGTACTTGATGACCCTGAACCTGTGGTGCGCTTTACTGCTTTTGGCGATTCGTCGCTTGATTTTGTGTTGTCGTGCCGTGTTGCTGATCCGCTTGATGGAGCGCGTGTGCAAAGTGAGCTGAATTTTATGGTGTATGAACGATTTGGACACAAGAATATAGAAATACCATTTCCTCAGAGAGATGTTACAATTAAGAACAATAATTAAGAGATAATTATAAAATATATGCGTGTAAAAATTATTATAACCACAGTTATTTTATTAGCCATCATTGCAGGAGGGTGGATGTTATTCAAAGGAAAAGATAGGGATAATGATAAAGACTCTGTTGCATCTGAAGTTATTTCGGGTGAAATCGGAGCGGATACACATGGTGCAGCGGTGAATCCTGCACAAAACACCACGAGTACTGCACAAAGCAGTAGTACTACTTCCGAAGAAACCGGTCCAATAGGAGATGCACCTTTCCAAGTGTTGGTTACTTATACCGAAAATGGTTTTGAACCTAAAACAGTAAATATTAATAAAGGAGACACAGTGCGTTTTATGGATCAGTCAACAAATGGTATGTGGGTTGCTAGCAACAATCATCCAACGCATTCACTCTATCCTGAAAAGTCAGCTTCAGACTGTGCAGGGAGTTCATTTGATACATGTCGCGTATTAAAAGCAGGAGAATTTTGGGAGTTTACCTTTAATAAAGTGGGAACATGGCGATATCATAATCACATGAATCCAAGCGATGAGGGTACTGTAGTGGTTAAATAATATCGCTGTTGTAATTTATAATGCATCAATAATTCGGTAATGTATATCGTATTACGGATTGTGTGGTAGAGTGGGTTTATGAAAACAGTTATTGTAGTGCATTATGATGAAATAGCGCTTAAGGGCGGAAATAGGAAAGAGTACGAAAATGCACTCGTGCGGGCTCTTAAAAGTAAGTGCGAGGAGAAGGGGGTGGTGTGTAGTATAGAGAACGAATGGGGGAGAATTGTAATTCGCGAAAAAGAAAATACTGCATTTACCGAATCTGACAAAGTAACATTGAAAGAGATATGTGCGAGCACGCCTGCTGTGGCAGTGTACGGTCTGGGTGTAGTAGCACCACCCACTGAGGATGCTATTTTTGAAGGTGTGCGATGTGTCGCACAATATGTATTAGAGAATAACACGGACTTTAAAACCTTTCGTATAAAGACAGCACGCGTGAACAAAAACTTTGCAAAAGGATCTCAAGAGTTGTCAAAAGAAGCAGGTGCGGTGGCATACAAAGTGTTTAAAGACAAGAAAGTGCAACTCAAACACTCTGACATTGTGATAAAAATTGAGATACTCAATAACGAAGCGTATGTATATTCAAGCGAAAACGGCTTGGGAGGATTGCCTGTTGGTATGTCTGGAAAAGCTGTTGCACTGCTCTCTGGTGGATTTGACTCTCCTGTGGCGACACATATGTGTGCGGTGCGTGGTGTGCGTCCAATACTGGTGCACTTTCATTCATTTCCACATACGACACGCGCAGCTATTGATAAGGTGACTGATTTGGGAAAGGTTTTGAGAGAGGTTTGTGGCCCCATTGTGCTTATAACGGTTCCCCTTATTACTGCACAAAAGCAGATATCACTCACTGCTCCGGAGCGACTACGCGTAGTGCTGTATAGAAGACTTATGATGAAAACGGCTGAAAAAATAGCACATCGCTATGGCGCGAAAGCAATTATTACCGGCGAAGCGGTTGGACAAGTGGCTTCGCAAACACTTGAAAACATAGGTGCTGTTGAAAACGCAACTCACTTGCCTGTATTGCGTCCGCTTTCGGGTATGAATAAAGTGGAAATTATCAATCGCTCAAAGAAAATCGGAACACACGATATATCAATACTTCCTCACGATGATACTTGTACCGTATTTATGCCAAAGAGTCCTGAGATCCGTGCAAAGATTGCAGATGTTATTGAAGCGGAAAAAAATTACAATAGCGAAGCGCTGATGCACGATATGCTTGAAAATGCTGAGACCATAAAACTATAAATCCACAGGCACTGCTCTCGTGGCACAGTAAGTGCTGTATACTTATAGTATATGAAAGTGCTCATTATCACCGCGCATCCCGCTAAGTATGGATTTACACACAAGATAGCCACTACCTACAAAAAAGAAAAAGAAGATCGCGGAGACGAGGTCTTTATAATGGATTTATATAAAAAGAAGTACGCGCAGCCATTTTTGGATTTTGAGAATCCAAAGGAGTTCAATGGTTCTCCCGCAACGCGAAAAAATATCCAAGAAAAAATACTGTGGGCAGACGAGTTGGTCTTCGTGTTTCCAATTTGGTGGGTGGGACCTCCGGCTATAATGAAAAACTTTTTTGATCAAAACTTTACCGCAGGATTTGCATATAAATACACTGATTGTGGATTGCGCAAAGAGTTGCTTGAAGGACGAACAGCACGAATGTTTTCTACTGCGGATGGCCCACGATTGGTATATTTGTGCTACCAATATTTGATGAGAGTACGATGGGGTAAGGGAGTGTTTGGATATTGTGGTATAGAACTCACTTCGCTGGATATTTTCAGTAATATGATAAAGAGGAGAAATGATTGTGAGCACGCTCGGATGCTTCGCAGAGTAGCAATGCGCGCACACGAGAAATTGCCAATACACAAAAAAGCAAAAAGAGTACGGGAAGTTTCTTCACACAAGAAATAAGACGAAAGCGTTTGAAAAATATCAAACGCCTTTTAATTTTTAAATAAATCTTAAATTCTAAAAATATAAAGTTTAAAGTTGATCTGATATGAAAGATTTTGATGAGTGGAACGAAAAGAAGAAAATTACACAAAACGAAAATCCACGGCTGTATACTGTGCGTGAGATTTGGTGGTGTCGTTTGGGAGTCAATATAGGTACAGAACAAGATGGTAAGGGGGAGTGGTTTGTACGACCCGTTGTTGTTTTGCGAGGTTTTGGTCCTGGCGCGTGCCTTGTTGTACCACTTACAACATCAAAACGAAAACACAAATTAAGGATTGAAATTGGTGAAATAGATGGAAAATTAGCAAGGGCGAATTTATCACAAATTCGTGTAGTTGATACAAAAAGACTCGAAAGAAAAATTGGTTTTTTAAATAAAGATATATTTGCAGAACTAAGAAAATCCGCGAAAACATTGTTCTAGCGGATTTTCTTGTAACTATCTCCCTCTTGCGAGGGCGAGGCCGAAGCCAACTGTATATGTATTGTAACAATTACAAGAGGGAAGTCAATAATGTATGTAATAGTGGTGAGAATTTTTAATTTTGTAATTTTTAATTTTTAAATAAATTTTAAATCTTAAATTCTAAACACCACTTAATTTTAAAAGTGGACAAGTGGGCAAAGGGACTCCTTGCCCATCTGTGATTTCCCATTCATTTGTTTTAAAAACTAGCGATTAATCGCTAGTTTTTAAATATATTAATGACTAAATGAATGCAATTAAAATTAGGCAATTGAATTAAAATTTAAAATTGGTTATTTAAAATTGAAAGTGGTCAAGGAGACCCCTTGTCCACTGGTCCGCCGGTATAGATATTGCGCAAAATATATCGATTAATCGATATACGGATACTTGGTAATTAATAAGAATATGCTTGCCACTTTGGTATTTGTTTGTACCATAATGAAATGAAAAGAGTGTTATACAACTGTGTGCGATTTGTCGTGGTGCCTTTGGTTTTTTTGTTTGGCGGTACTGTCTTGTATATGTTCTCGTTTTATCACATACCGGAGACGCAAAAGCACGCCGACTGTGCTGTGGTGTTTGGAGCTGCGGTACTTCCCGGCGGAAAGCCGTCTGACGCAATTGCAGATAGGGTGTTGCATGCGATTGATTTATACAAAGAAGGGCGTGTTGACTGCCTATTGTTCTCAGGGGCGGATTCCGTATATGGGCGTCACGAGGTAGATGTGATGCTTGATATGGCGTATCAGTATAATGTACCGTATGGAGTTATTCGGGTTGATTATGACGGGAAAAATACCAAAGCGACTATTAAAAATCTAGACAAAAGCAAGTCATATATTTTTGTTTCAAGCGACTTTCACCTTGCGCGCATAAGTTTGCTTGCACATCAGGCAGGAATTGAGAATTACACGCTGTCATCCAGTCCGTATAGAAATGGGAGGTACACTGACGAGAAGTTTCTATTATTGCGTGAGGTCGCGGCTTTTTGGTACTACATTTTTACCGGATAGTTATTATTCGCTCAGTCCTATCTCTTGCAGTAATGTAGTACGCTCGTCTGTGGTGAGCTCTCTGTATTTGCCATCTTGCACATCAAGAGGCAGGTGCATTATCTGAGTGCGTTTTAAATCGGTTACCTGATAGCCGAGCGCCATACACATACGGCGGATTTGGTGTTTCTTTCCTTCAATGAGAGTGAGTGTAAAAGCATCATCATCAAGACGCTCCGCTTTCGCCGGTTTTGTTTTGTATCCTTCTATGTTCACCCCTTTTGCAAGGTGGCGTATATCGCGGTCTTTTATATTTTTATCAACAACAACTTCGTAACGGCGTTCGTGCGAATTCTCCGGATTAAGCAGTGCGTCAACAATACGCCCATCATTGGTGAGTAACATCAATCCATGCGACTTTTTGTCTAATCGTCCTACGGGAAATACTTTCTCTGGTATGCCCGATACATCTTCTACGCTTTGCTCACCTTCTTGGGGGTTGTGGCTCACTATGCCGATTGGTTTGTTGTAGAGGTAATACTTAAATGACTTTTTTATTTCAGAGACTTTGTCTGCAACGGTTACCGTATCATTTTCGTTTACTTGTTGTCCTAAAACAGCAGGTGTGCCATTTATATATACCAGTCCCTGTTCTATAAAGCGATCTGCCTGCCTGCGCGAGCATATCTTCTTTTTCAAGAGGTATCTGTTTATTCGTATTGGATAGTGTATGTGTTCTTTCATATATTTTTGTATACAATAGTAGTATATACTACTATTGTATGAAAACACTGAAAGTTATTATCTATATACTTATTTTGGTTATGTCGTTGGGCATTTTTAGCTCATTGCAACATATGACCACAAAATTAAAACGAACACCAAAGGCAATTAGCTCCGGAAATATCTACATCGGTGGGACCCGTGTGCATGTGGAGGTGGCACACACACTCAAAGATAGGGCGAAAGGTCTGTCAGGAAGAAAATCAATTCCACTTACCAATGGTATGGTACTCGCATTTCCGAAGGATGATATTTATCCTATTTGGATGAAAGGTATGCAGTTTCCCCTTGATATATATTGGGTATCAAAAGATGGTGTAGTGGTAGACAAATGGCAAAATGCACAACCTGAGTCATACCCTTCAGTGTATACGCCAAAACGAAAAGCGCGATATGTTATAGAAGTAACGGCGGGATTTTCTGAAGTATACAATATAGAAATTGGTGACGAAGTTACCGGTCTGTCAAAATTGTAAAATATATTTTGTTTACAGTGTTTTAATTCTAGACACGAGTATACTTCTGTATCATCTTGCACTATCCACACACATTTTTTTTATATAGGAGGTACAATAATTTCTACATTTAATATAATTTTACAAAGTAGAAAAATACGCGCATGACAAAAAAAACTTCTAATATAAAGAGTGCGGCTAAAAAGTCCACGACTTCTCAGACGAAACATCTATCTCTTACCGGTAAATATAGAAAATTTATTCCAAATATACGCAAACGAAATGGTAGTATTGTGCCTTTTGATTTTTCCAATATAGAGCGAGCAATACGAAAAGCAATGGAAGCAACCGGAGAAGGGTCTCCTGAGGAGGCGACTATGGTAGCACACCGTGTAGCTAGTGACTTGGTAAGGACTGCGCGTAAGCACAAAGACTTTATCCCGAGCGTAGAGGGTACACAAGACGAAGTAGAGCGACAGCTGATACTTTCGGACTATGTTGCGACTTCCAAGTCGTACATATTGTATCGTGCAGAACGATCCAAGGTGCGTTATGACGAAGGGGTACAAGTGCCAGAGCGGGTAAAGAAGTTGGCAGAAGAGAGTAAAAAGTATTTCAAAAACAATCCTTTGGGTGAGTTTGTGTATTTGCGCTCGTACGCGCGTTGGATAAAAGAAGAAGGGCGCCGAGAGACATGGATTGAGACAGTAGACAGGTACATAAACTTTATGAAAGAGAATCTTGGTAATAAATTGTCTGCAAAAGAATACGCTGAAGTGCGTGAAGCGATATTGAAACAAGAAGTGATGCCAAGTATGCGACTAATGCAATTCTCTGGTCCTGCTGCACGAAGGTGCAATGTGTGTGCGTACAACTGTTCGTTCTTGGCACCAACGAAACTGGAAGATTTTGCCGAAGTGATGTATTTGTCTATGTCGGGAACCGGAGTGGGATACTCGGTAGAAAGCCAAAACATTCAACAACTACCACAGATCAAAAAGCAAACAGGGAAGAAATTAAAGACACACACAGTAGCAGACTCTAAAGAGGGGTGGTGCGAAGCGCTTACCTTGGGACTCAAAACATGGTACGCAGGTAAGGATATTGATTTTGATTTTTCAAAATTACGACCTGCGGGAGCACGACTGCAGACTATGGGAGGAAAAAGTTCCGGTCCTGAACCGTTGATGAGTTTGCTTCGTTTTGCGCGCGAGCGGATATTGGAGAGACAGGGAAGGCGACTTCGCAATATAGATGCTCACGATATCATTTGTAAGATTGGTGAGTGTGTAGTTGCAGGTGGAGTACGCCGAAGTGCAATGATTAGTCTTTCTGATTTGGACGATGAATTGGTACGCGATGCAAAGAAAGGGCAGTTCTATATGACCGACCCACACCGAGCCATCGCAAATAACTCTGCGGTATACGAAACTAAGCCGACAAACCAGCAGTTTATTGACGAGTGGGTAGCACTTATGAAAAGTGGCACCGGAGAGCGAGGTATATTTAATCGTGGAAGTCTTATAGATACTCTTCCGGAGCGCAGGATAGAATTACTCACCAAGAAGTACAAAAATATAGAATGGACGGGAAGCATTGGTAACTTGGGAACCAATCCGTGTGGAGAAATCATTTTGCAATCAAAACAATTCTGTAATTTGTCTGAGGTGATTTGTAGAAAGAGTGACGATGAAAAGACTCTTTTAAGAAAGGCACGCTTGGCTACCATACTGGGTACCTATCAATCTTCACTGTCGAATTTTAACTACCTTTCAAAGGAATGGAAAGAAAATTGTGAAGCAGAGCGACTGCTTGGTGTGTCACTTACGGGACAATGGGATAGTCCGGTGGTACGCAAACCGGAAGTGTTGCGCAAGCTAAAAGCAGAAGTAATAAAAACAAACAAAAAATATGCAAAAAAATTAGGTATTCCTCAATCAAGTGCCGCTACATGTGTAAAGCCCTCGGGTACCGTATCGCAAACATTTGATTGTGCGTCAGGTATGCACCCTCGACACTCGCAGTACTACATCCGTCGTATACGCATATCTGCAACCGATGCACTCTTTAAGATGTTGAAAGATCAAGGAGTACCGTACTATCCTGAGGTGGGGCAGACAATGGAAAATGCGAATACCTATGTGCTTGAATTTCCGGTAAAGGCACCCAAAGGAGCGATATTTAAGAATGATTTGTCTGCAATTGATCAATTAGAGCATTGGCGTGATGTAAAAGTGAATTACACAGAACACAACCCATCGGTGACTATCTCAATTGGAGAAGATGAGTGGATAGAGGTGGCGAACTGGGTATATGAAAATTGGGATATTGTCGGTGGGCTTTCTTTCTTGCCACGAAGCGATCATGCGTATCGTTTGGCACCGTACGAAGAAATAGGGAAGGATGTCTATGAGAAAATGTATGAAAAAGTAAAAGATATAGATTATTCTAAATTGCTTACCTACGAACAGCGAGACGAAACAGACCTTAAACGAGAACTTGCATGTGCCGGAGGACTTTGTGAGATAGAGATATAAACACACTACATACACAAGACACCAAATACAAAAATTTCCAAGGACCGCCCTTGGAAATTTTTGTATGAGGGGTTCACAAGTGAGATATAAATGGTATAATGTTTTGGCTCGTGTTGGATAGTTGCGCTTGGTTTTATTAAAGACTGAGTGAGGAAAGTCCGAACACACCCGAGTGCTATTTAATAGCACTCGGAGCACGGTAGCGGGTAACGCCCGTCCAGAGTAATCTGAGGGATGCGAGCAGAGACGCCAAAGCAGAGATGCAATGGATTCTCAAGTACTTGTATTTGAGAATAGTTTTCAGGCGACTGAAAAGTGAAACGGCAAAATTCCTACCTGTGTGCAAGGTCGTGTCCAGCCGTAGTTTTGGATGTTGTTATATATTCGGCATAATTAAAGTGTATTGATGTAACATTCAAAACTACGGCTGGGAGTGCCGCTTAAGGTTGTCGGTAACGGCAATCTCAGATAAATAACTATACAGTGGATATATTCCATGGACAGAATTCGGCTTATAGACACGAGTAACAATATCAAAAAACCGCCCAACAGGGCGGTTTTTTGATATTGAAATCTATACAGTAGTACATAGTGTATGTTGTAATTTTTCCACACATTCCATTCATTAAAAACCTGATATAATACTTATATTATTTAATCATTTAGTATACTTAATAACAGTATGAAATTTCTAACATCTATAAACGGTATCACACGACGATTTGATTCACTCGCTCGTCAGCTGTTGTTATTCGTTGTATTTATCCTTCCATTGGTTGTATTTCCAAATGGATGGTTCTCGCTACCATCAATCAAGATGGGAGTTTTAGCAATCGGTATTAGTGTTTCTCTACTATTGTGGACGATAGCACGATTCAAAGAACATGAGGTTACTCTGCCAAAGACAAAAATGTGTGGAGCCCTCGTACTTTTGTTTGCAGGATATTTCCTCTCGGCTATTTTGTCCGGACACATCATCACTTCCTTGGTTGGTTTTGGGTACGAGATAGGAACGGTTTTGGCGATTGCGGTATTTATCGGCGCATTGTCCGCAGGTTCGGTATTGGTGCGATCAGTCGCAGACTTTATGAAATTGCAACGCACAATGCTCGTTTCGTTCTTCATTGTCGCAGTATTTCAGCTGGCGCGCATATTTATAGGAGGTGACGCATTTTTGCCAAGTCTTTTCTCGTCTGACGCAACGGCATCTCTCATGGGAAGTTGGAGTGATTTGGCGGTTCTTGCAGGATTCTCTTCCCTTACGGCACTTACTGCATTAGCGCTTTTTTCATCAAAGCGCGTAAAGATTGGCATGTATGCTCTTTTGCTCGTATCAGTAGCATTATTAGCATTGGTAAATATCAGTACAGTGTGGGCGACACTTGCACTAATGTCTTTCTTGCTTCTTATCTATATCTTCTCAGACGCATCGTACGATAAAGAAACAGGTAAATTTGAAGCACATATTCCATGGGTGAGGATGATTCCGGGAATTGCTTTGTTTGTTCTTAGTATTGTGTTTATGGTTTCAGGTGCGTCAATCGGTGCGTGGACAACGAAAACATTTTCAGTTTCTTCAGTAGATGTGCGTCCTTCATGGGCCGGTACGGTAAATGTAGGGTCAGCAGTATACAAAAATGATTTACTCTTTGGTGTTGGGCCAAATGCATTTAGTGATGCGTGGGCTGCACACAAACCTGCAGGAATTAACCAAACAACATTTTGGAATATCAACTTCAATTCAGGAGTAGGGTTTATTCCAACTGCATTTATTGAGGGCGGGCTTGTTGTCGGTTTATTGTGGGTTCTGTTCTTATTCACCTTTATATATCTTGGTGTAAAGATGTTCTCACGAAGAATTGTACAGCCTTCTATGATGTACATAACACTTTCCGGATACATAGGAGCTTTGTACTTGTGGATACTTATGTTGGTGTATGTACCACAGACTGTAGTATTGGCGTATCTGTTTATATTAACAGGAGCAACGCTCGCAGCTGCGAAGATGGCTGGAGTTATTGGAGTGTATGATGTGCGATCAGAGAGCAGTTATGCGTCAGGATTAGGGCTTACGGGAGCGTTGGTGGCAGTATTTGTAATATCCGGTGCCGTGCTCGTAACTACTTTAGAGAGAGTAAATGACGATGCACTTTTGGCACGCGCAGTGCATGCGGCACAATCAGGTAATTATACTAAAGCGAGAACACTTATAACATCAAGTGAAAAGCTTATACGCGATACGCGTATGGCACAATTACGCGTTAATATTGGAGAAGCTGAAGTGTCGTCAATATTGAAGGAAGATAAAGGGAAAGATAAAAAAGCAGTAGCCGAGCAACAAAAAAGATTTAGAGCAGCAATATCAAAAACAATTTCAGCTGCACGAAATGTTGTAGCTGAGAAGCCAAATGACTTTAACGCATGGATACAGCTCGGTGATGTGTATGCACAGCTCATTCCAATAAAAGTCTCCGGTGCAAAAGACAGTGCCGTACAAGCATACACAACTGCTGCAACGATAAATGTGTCTAATCCAATTCCATATATGCGATTGGCAGGACTTTCTCTTCAAGAAAAAGATTATAAAAAGGCAAAAGAGTATGCTGCAGCAGCGCTAAAACTAAAAAACAATTACACTGATGCATACTATCTTCTATCTCAAGTTGCCATTGCTGAGAAAAAGACCGACGAGGCGATTAAAGCAACGGAATCTGCCGTAGTCCTTCGTCCAAACAATGCCGGTCTACTCTTCCAGCTTGGTATACTACAATTTAGTACACAGGCGTATGACAAGGCTGTTACTGTTCTTGAGAGAGCCGTTGCTATCAATCCAAATTATTCAAACGCACTTTATTTCTTAGGGCTTGCGTATGATAAGACAGGCAAAGCAAAAGAGGCGCTTGCGGTATTCAAGCGTGTATCAAAGCTTAATCCAGACAATAAAGACATCAAAGCTATTGTCGTAGCACTTGAAAGTGGGAAAAGTGCATACAGCGTACTTAAAACCAAAAATCCCGTAACATATTCAAAAACATTACCAGTAAAGTCAAAATAGTAATTATTTTGAACATTCCATACAAAAAGTGCTCCGTA
The DNA here is from genome assembly GCA_027082835.1 of Candidatus Kaiserbacteria bacterium. Classification (GTDB taxonomy): domain Bacteria; phylum Patescibacteriota; class Minisyncoccia; order Phycocordibacterales; family UBA2100; genus UBA2100. The sequence continues at coordinate 13,104 of JALWTP010000005.1, read as the reverse complement.
CGGAGCGCTTTTTGTATTGATCAGGTGGTCCAAGGGGTCCCTTGACCAAACACAGGTCAATTTAAGTGACTCAATGAGAATTTTTAATTTTTAAAAGCGGACAAGGAGTCTCCTTGTCCGCTTGTTACCGTACATTTGCTTTAGAAACTAGCGATTAATCGCTAGTTTCTAAGTGGTCAGAGACCCTTGCTCAACCGGATCAAGATTTCTGATACAAAATATACGAAAGTATTCGGTATTGTGAAGGTATATCTGTTTAAAAAAGTGCCCATATATGCTACTCTAAGGCGTTATGGATAGAATACGCAGATTTGTTGAGCAAGAAATAAAAGGATTGCACGAAACCGCATATTTACTGGGTATATTTGCGCTTTTGTCTGCAGGGTTTGGATTTATACGCGACCGGCTTCTTGCCGGGACTTTTGGCGCAAGTGCACAGTTAGATACTTACTATGCTGCATTTCGTATTCCTGATGTTGTTTTTGTATCGTTGGCGTCTTTGGCGTCGGTATTTGTACTTGTCCCCGTTATCACCAAGCTCACATCTGAAGAAGAAAAACAAAAGCTCATCGGTACGGTCATATCTATTTTCTCACTCATTATGATGGGGGTCGTGGTGATTTTATGGATTTTAACGCCCTATATGACGCAATTATTCTTCCCGGAAATTGCTCAAAAAGGACCCCTACTTAACACGCTTACACGCATACTGCTTATACAACCATTTTTGTTGGGGGTGTCGGGTATTCTGGCAACCGTAACACAGGTGTATGGTAGATATTTCTTGTACGCACTTACACCACTTTTGTATAACGGGGGAATTATTATTGGTATTGTATTTCTCTATCCGCTATTTGGTATGGTGGGTATAGCATTTGGTGTCGTGCTTGGCGCACTATTGCATCTTGGCATACAGGTACCGTATGCAAGACGCATTGGCTACCTTGCGATAAAAGATTTGCTTTCATTTGATTGGGCGACATTTAAAAGTGTGGTGTATTCATCTATTCCGAGGACCGTATCAATGGCAGCAAACAATATTGCCCTTTTTGTATTGGTTATCATTGCTGGAGGACTTAGTGCGGGATCTATCTCTGTGTTTACTCTTGCTATGAACTTGCAAATGGCACCGCTTGCTATTATTGGAGCGAGTTATTCTGTTGCGGCATTTCCTATACTTGCACAGTTTTTCGCGCGGGGAGAGAAAGAATCATTTTGTAATCATATAGTGATAGCGACAAGGCATATTTTATTTTGGGCGACACCTTTGATTGTTCTATCTATTGTGTTGCGTGCGCATATTGTGCGTGTAGTGCTCGGCTCGGGGGCGTTTAATTGGAATGATACACGACTCACCGCGGCGGCACTCGCATTGTTTATTGTTTCGCTTTCCGCGCAAGCACTTTCACTGCTTTTTGTGCGTGGATACTACGCTGCAGGAGAGACGATAAAGCCGTTGTTAATCAATATCACCACCGCACTCGGAACAGTATTTGGAGCATTTGGGTTAGTATATATATTCAACACAAACGATGTATGGAAATACTTCATTGAAACACTATTGCGTGTAGACGATATTACGGGTACCGGTATTTTAATGTTGCCACTTTCATTCACCATTTTTGCGCTTATAAATGCGGGAGTCTTTATGTACCTCTTTGAAAAAGACTTTGGTGTACTGTGGGCGCATATTAAACGAGTACTTTTTGAAAGTTTTGCATCAGCGATTGTTGCAGGATTTTTTGCGTACCAATTTTTGGTGGTGTTGGGGCAGATATTTGATATAAATACATTTATAGGTGTGTTCTTAATCGGTCTTATCTCTGGTATCGGAGGATCCTTCGTCGCGTGGATTGTCTATGTATTACTCAAATCAAAAGAGGCGATTGAAGTAGGGAAGGCATTCCATCATCGCATATGGCGATTTGTACCAGTTGGCGGTAATGGAAACACCTCTGATGAAGAGACGCACGAGTAGTTAGGCATACTACTTGCACATATTGATAGTATGGAAAAGAAACAAATACGAAACTTCAGCATTATTGCTCATATTGATCACGGGAAGTCTACGCTTGCCGATAGAATGCTTGAGGTAACCGGTACGGTACCTGAGAGAAAAATGAAAGACCAGCTTTTGGATAGTATGGATTTAGAGCGTGAGCGAGGCATTACGATAAAGATGCAACCGGTGTGTATGAATTGGAGCTTTGGTGATGATGAATATATATTAAACCTCATAGACACCCCCGGACACATAGACTTTTCGTACGAGGTATCACGCGCTTTGAAAGCTGTGGAAGGTGTGGTACTTCTCGTTGATGCCACGCAAGGGGTACAAGCACAGACACTTTCAGTGCTTGAGCTTGCGCGTGAACAAGGACTGGCAGTGATACCGGTTCTCTCAAAGGTGGATTCGCCATTGGCGAGAGTGGACGAAATTACTGCAGAGATATCTATTTTACTCGATATAGATGAGGGAGACATTTTGTCTACTTCCGGTAAAACCGGTGAAGGAGTGGAAGAGCTGCTTAACACAGTAGTACAAAAAATACCCGGTCCGCAATCTGAAGTAGAGGAAACAAGAGCACTTATTTTTGACTTTCAATACTCAGATCACAGAGGAATTGTGCTTTTTGTGCGTGTAGTAGACGGAGAGATACGAGAAGGACAAAAATTAAAGTTTTCGGCAGCGGGGGAGACATTTGAAGCAAAAGAAGTAGGCATCTTTACGCCAAACGAAGAGGCAAAAGCAAGTATTACCGCAGGAGAGATAGGATATGTGGTGAGTGGTATTAAAAAGCCGGGTATTGTTGGCGTGGGAGACACTGTTCTGAATGCTCGCTCTACTCTTGAAGCGCTTGATGGGTATATGGAACCACGGCCGGTGATATGGGCGAGTGTGTATCCTGAGAGTCAAGATGACCTACCCACATTGCGACAGTCATTGGAGCGTCTTCGTTTGATGGATTCATCGCTTTCCTACGAAGAAGAGTCATCAGGTGTAATGGGGCGTGGATTTCGATGTGGATTTTTAGGAATGCTTCATATGGAGATAATCACCGAGCGATTGCGCCGAGAGTTTGGCATTGAGATTATCGTTACACTGCCAACGACAGTGTACGAAATAACAAACAAAAAAGGAGAAGTAAAAATGGTGTATACTCCTAACAATTTTCCGGATGATGGACAAGTGGATTTAATACGAGAAGAGTGGGTAACGGCGACCATCATCGCGCCATCTGAGTATATGGGCGGTATATTGCAGATTTTGCACGAGCACGAAGCTGTGGTAATTACAACCGACACTATGCCGGATGGCCGTGCAAACATAGTGGCAGAAATGCCACTGCGAGAGATGATGCGAAACTTCTTTGATAAATTAAAAAATGTATCATCAGGATTTGCATCCCTTTCATACACTCACGGCGGGTATAAGGATGCGGAGGTAACGAGATTGGATATTCTCATCGCAGAAGAGATTGCACCTGCGTTCAGTAGGATTGTATCTAAAAGGAGAGTGGAAGAAGAAGGAAGAGAGATGGTGGCAAAGCTCAAAGACCTACTGCCAAGGCAGCAATTTGTGCTTAAGATACAGGCGAAGACACAGGGGCGTATTATCGCAGGAGAAAAACTCTCAGCTATGCGAAAGGATGTAACCGCGAAATTGTACGGAGGAGATGTAACGCGTAAAAATAAACTTCTTGATAAGCAAAAGAAAGGAAAGAAAAAGGCGCTATCGCGAGCGAAGGTGAATGTGCCCCACGAGGTATTTATGAAAGTAATGCGCAGTGAGTAGCGAGTTTATTAAAATAGACCGGGAAGCGTATAGAACACTATCATACTGATGATAATAAGCGCTGCGAATCCGCCCCATACCCATTTCATTACTTTTTTCGTTCGTTCCTCAAAAAGAAAACTCATAATGGTACAATTATAGCATGGCATATCGGAAAATACATATCGTAATTAGGAGGATACTACAAAGTAGATGGACTATTTTCCTACTTATTATATTGGTGCTTTTGTTGCTGAAAGGAGTGTGGGGAATGTATCAAAGAACACTTTTTGCTAGAAGAAATGCGGAAAGTCAGGAAAAGAGACTTGATGAATTGAAAAAGAGGGAGAGGTTTCTTTCAAAAGAAATATATACTATGCAATCACAGCAAGGGATAGAACGCGAAGCTCGGCATCTATACGATGTGGGAAAGAAAGGAGAGGAGTTGGTTGTTTTAGTGGATAGAGATATTCCCGATAAAAAACCTGAGGTAATACATAAAGGAGTGCTGTATACAATTTTACATTTTTTGCACATACGATAGTGGGTGTATACTATGTAGTGTGCGAATTTGTTGCACATCCGATGTGTCGTTTTAATACGCGGGATTAGTTAAGTGGTATAACGCGAGCTTCCCAAGCTCGAGTCGCGAGTCCGATTCTCGCATCCCGCACACCTTTAAAAAATACCTCGTACGAGGTATTTTTTAAAGGTGTGCGGGTAAACCCTTGTTGCCTTGTTGCATTAAAAATATACTATTTGGCTACTGTACGAAAGTTGGTATAATTACTGAGTAGATTATTTAATTTAAAAAAGTGAGTATGAGTGATAAAGAAGTAGTTATATATAGCACACCAACATGTCATTTTTGCCAAGCTGCGAAGGCATTTTTTGCTGAAAATAATGTTGAATATACAGAGCATAATGTTGCCGTAGATAAAGAGCGAGCACAGGAAATGGTACAAAAAAGCGGGCAAATGGGAGTACCCGTCATTTTCGTAGGAGATGAGATGTCAATTGGATTTGACGAAGCGAAACTAAAAGGAATGCTTGGTCTGTAAAAGTGTAGTAAGACAGAGGAGTGAAATGTCCGAATACATACTTCGGGCTTTTTGCTTTTCATGGGTAGAGATAGTACAGTTTTGGTACTGTCCTCATAGTTCAATGGATAGAACAAGCCCCTCCTAAGGGCTAGATCCAAGTTCGACTCTTGGTGAGGACACATCGGTTTTACACATATCTACGCGCAGGCGCATACTTTTTTTGTATAATAAAAGTATGCCAAATAATAATAAATTAGACGAAGTATTGCGTCTTGCAAAAGAGAATAATAGACTACTTCACAAAATTCGCCGCAGCGCATTATTGAGTAATATTTTTAAGGTGTTGATATATGCTGTTGCACTTGGGGTACCTATTTATTTATATTTCACTATTTTACAGCCGATGTTTGGAAGTCTTGCGGGGATAGAATCTGCGTTTAAAGGATCTGTTTCCAATTTCCAAGATCTTTTTTCAGGTGGAAATACTGAGGCAATAAAGAATCTCATTAATCTTGCCGGAGGGAAGTAACATATAGAATACTACGAGTGAATATGGTAGTATATTTCAACGCTCGGGTAGCTCAGTTGGTTAGAGCACTTGATTGAAGCTCAAGGTGTCGGCAGTTCGAGTCTGCCCCCGAGCACAAAACACAAAACCCCATGTGCGGATGCACTGGGGTTTTTGTGTTTTGCATTGGGGAAAGACTCGAAAAGAGGCGCGCAGCGAAGCCCGCGCAACGCAGTGAAGCGGAGCGCGCCGCCGGGGTCGCGTAGCTTAGTATTTTAGAGTGCGAAGCACGAATAAAATACTTAGCGAAGGTGACCGAGTCTGCCCCCGAGCACCACTTTCATAAATATCCTCTAATTGTATATTTTGATACCTATTTAAAACCGCATATAGTGAGCGTTCTATACAGTAGAATGAAAGATGGCGTTCGACGAGCCTGAGCACAAAACACACGACAGTAAGATGCTGCAGACTATGTCTGTCTGATTCCATTGGAGCACAAGACACAAAACCCCATGTGCGGATGCACTGGGGTTTTTGTGGATTAGTCTGAAAAAGTTTTTGCTAGAGTGGTATACTGTGAGTATACATTAGCTAACACACTCACACACTATGAACACACAAATAGACGCATATACTGCACAAGATATAGAAAACAGAATACTCTCTGAAGTAAGCACCGATGTACGCGATGCATTTTGTGCAATCACCAAGATGATCACTGAATAAAGTTCTTTCGTAGAAAAGGTAGAAATGCTGTCGCAAAAGTTGTATTTACAGCACTTTTGTGGGAGATTATGTATATGGAGAAAAATACTTTTCAAAAAATACACGAGATTTTGGAAAAATCATCACTTGATCACGAAGAGATTCGCGATTTTACCGAGCTATTCGCCAATACGAAAGAGGGGGCTCTAAAGCCGGTGCTTCGTCTACTTGAAAAAGATGCTTCGTGGGTAGAGCGACTCTATAAGAACTACAAAATGAAAGAGGATGCACTGGTCACTGGCTCAATGGAAGCATGGCACGATGCTATCCAAAAAGAAAAAGAAGAATTAGAAAAAATTTAAAAAAGTTTGGGTCTACCAAACTTTTTTAAATACATTTTATAGAATAGTTATCGTGACTTTACTTTCAGCTTCGTTTCGCGGTGTTTGTTTATCTTTGGTAGTTTAATTACGAGAATACCGTGTGTAGTGGTAGCCTCAGCTTCATCTACATCAACTTCCTCAGGTAGCAGTATCGTTCGTGAAAATGATCCCCAGTACAATTCTTGGTGGAAGTAGTTTTCTTCCGATGTCTCCTTATGTTCTTCGCGTGTACCGCGGATGGTAATAGTATCGCGAGTCAGAGAAATATCTACATTGTGGGGGGCAATTCCGGCAATGAGTGCTTTTACTACAATGTCGTCGTTAGTTTGATACACATCTACGGAAAGTTCTCCGGTTTGCTCTTCTTCGTCCTTTTCTTCCGTATGGGTAATCGGCATATCGTGCATTATATTTGATGATGCAGATTTTTCTGTACTATTTTCATGCTGAAGGGGTGTTGTGTGGTCAATGTTTTCGGTTTCGTCACTTGCAAGGGCCGATTCGTGTTGAGGCTCTTCCTCAGTATCTTCGTCTGTATCAAATAGATCATCATAGCTATCGGGGGATATAGATCCGGTGAGCTTTTCAAAAAATGAAGGTTTTCGCATAGTATTTATTTTAGTTATTGGTAATGAATTATATTATTTTCGTACTTTTTTTACTCGCTCAAACATTATGAGTAGGAGTATTAAGCCGAGCCAAACAAACGCAAATACACGCATTAGTTGCTCATGGTATGTGTTAAGTATAAGAAAGTTAAATGTTGCATGCAAAGCTATTGCGAGGATAAGTCCGACTGCTGTATAGAGTATTTTCGCTTGTTTGTGTTTATAAAATGAAAGTCCCATAGCTACTCCGATAACCGATGACGATAGTGCGTGAAGGAGAGTGGCACCGAGAAAGCGGGAATTGCCGGAAAGGATACTCTGTATAATGCTATTGTCCATAAGAGGACTAATGAGAAAGAGCGTATTCTCAAGTGCGGCAAAACCAAAGGCAACCGTTATCATATAAATGATTGGGTCTATCGGCTCGTTGTCCTCAGGGTTTTTAAGTACCGTCACATAGGCAAAGATAAACTTTGCCACTTCTTCAATGATGGCAAGGGCGAGTATAAGTGCGACACCCGAGAGCGCTGAGATAGCGACTTTTTCAAAAGGAATAACAACCACAACGGCAACCATTCCAATCATAAATGCGGCGATGATTAACGGTAGTGGTTCAGGGTGCTTTTTATCTTCTTTCAGCCAAAACCACACCCATACAATAGCAGGGAGTATTCCTCCCAGTGCGGCATAAAAAAGTACCGAAATATCCATATGTATATAGTATAGCACCTATACGCGAGGCCATTTCGCAACCATGAGTATATCTGTGTCTTTCTGTGGAAGCGATTGCCAAATCTCTTCGGTCACAAAAGGCATAAATGGATGCAGGAGTTTGAGCGAAGTGGTAAGTATGTGATACAAAAGCCACTGGCGTGATTGCACCTCCTTCGGAGTGCCGTTTTGGAGTATTGGTTTACTTTCTTCCAATATCTTGTCCGCAAATTCGTGCCAGATGTAGTGGTACACCTCGTCTGCTGCTATGTCTATACGGAAGTGCTCAATGGAGTCTGTGATATGTGCCACTACTTCATCAAGTGCTTTTTGATGTTTTTCATCTTCGGTGGTCAGGGTCGGGTTTTCGGACAGATCTGCCTCTAATGTATTTTCAAGAACGAATCGTGTTATATTCCATATTTTATTGGCGAAATGTTTGTATCCTTTAATGCGATGCTCGGAAAGTTTTAAGTCGTTGCCGACAGCCGCACCAATAATAAGGGAAAGGCGAGCGGCGTCAGCCCCGTACTTTTCTATCATATCAAGCGGATCAATGATGTTGCCGAGCGACTTGCTCATTTTCTTTCCTTTTTCGTCTCGGACCAATCCGTGCAGATATACATTCTTGAAAGGAATAGAGCCCATATTAAATCCACTCATCAAAATCATACGCGCAACCCAGAAAAAGAGGATGTCGTAACCGGTTTCAAGTACGGTGGTAGGGTGGTAGTTGCGCAAATCGGCTGTATCGTCGGGCCAGCCAAGTGTGGAGAATGTCCAGAGTCCTGATGAGAACCATGTGTCTAGTGTGTCAGGATCTTGCTCCCAGCCGTCACCTTCAGGTGCTTCTAATCCAACGAATACTTCATCGCCTTTATACCAGACTGGAATGCGATGGCCGTACCATATTTGGCGAGAAATACACCAAGGACGAAGGTTGTCTATCCACCTGTAGTAGTCTTTCTCAAATCTGCTTGGCAAAATATTTATTTGCTTTGTTTCTACCACATGACGCATTAGCTTTTTTAAGGTGGTTGTCTCACCGGATTGTATGCCATCTATTTTTGAATCAGAGAGTGCAAACTCTTTATTGGTATCAATAAACCACTGCTTCATTATTTGTGGCTCTATCATTCCGCCGGTTCGTTCTGCAGTGGCGACATTGTGTACATAGTTTTCGTCTACACTTACTAAAAGTCCTTTTTCTTTTAATTTTTCCACGATTGCATCGCGCGCCACAGATATCTTTTGCCCCTCAAATTCGCCGGCGATAGGGAGAAGTTTGCCGTATTTATCTATCACTTGCTCTACATCCAAGCCGTGTCGTTGAGCTATTTCAAAGTCAATGGCACTGTGCCATGGAGTAATGGTCATCACTCCGGTACCAAATTCCATATCTATGGCTTCGTCTTTGATGATGGTTGCGGTAATTGGTCCGTTTATCCACTCCAGATCTATTTGTTGACCGTGCTTGTACTGCTCGTATCGTTTATCGTCAGGATGCATTACCACATATTTGTCGCCAAATTTAGTTTCGGGGCGGGCGGTCCCGATTTCAAACGGCCCGTATTTAAAGGTGTAAAATTTGTCAGTCATTTCCTTGTAGACAATCTCATCATCGGAGATAACCGTCTGACCCTTCGGATCCCAGTTTACTGTGCGTCCGCCTTGATAGATGAGTCCTGCGTCGTACATATTTTTAAATGCAGTATAGACAGCTTTTGTTCGTTGAGTGTCCAATGTAAATGCTTCACGACTCCAATCAAGCGAAGCGCCTATTTTTTTCACTTGGTTGACGATGGTGTCGTGACTTTCTTGCGCAAACTCTCCAATGCGTTTAAGGAGTTCTTCACGACCAAGGTCGTAGCGGCTTTTCTTTTCTTTTTTGTAGATTTCTTTTTCTACTTTTGATTGTGTGGCGATTGCTGCATGGTCGGTGCCGGGTATCCAGAGAGTTCGCTTTCCCAGCATACGATTGTACCGTACAAGAATATCTTCTACGGAGAGCATAGAAGCGTGTCCCATATGAAGTGTACCGGTGACATTTGGAGGGGGAAGTACTATGGAGAAATGTTCTGCATCTGCATCGGTTATCTTTTTTTCTATGCAGGTGTCAGGATTAAAATAGCCGGAGTTTTCCCAGAGCTTGTAGATAGCGTCTTCGCTTTCTTTTGGGTTATATGCACTGAGAAATTTTTCCGGAATGTGTTTGTTTGTATCACTCATACTTGGGAATAATAGCACACCAAAGCCATATTTTCATATTTTTTGACCCGTTTTTATTTCACCGTGACGCTCTTTGCGAGGTTGCGGGGCATATCGGGGTCCAGTCCTCGTTTAATAGCAAGGTAGTATGCGAGCAGCTGGATAGGAATAACAGTTGCAATTGGCTGTGCTTCTGAGCAGTCGGGCACGCGTATCCAGTGAGTGAATACATCATTGTTTTCAGGAGCGATACCAAGTATGGTAGCGCCGCGCGATTGTAACTCTATTGCGTTTGAAATAGTTTCTTTGTCGCTTCCGAGTACAATACATACCGTACCTTTTTCAATGAGAGCAATTGGTCCATGCTTTAGTTCTCCTGCGGCAAATCCTTGTGCGTGAATGTATGATACTTCTTGTATTTTTATTGCCGCTTCAAGTGCAATGGGGTAGAGTGAGTTGCGCCCGATAATAAAGAGGTTTTCGTGCTTGTGTATTTTTCCGGCGATTTTTTCTATGTGTTTTGAATAGCGAGGGTTGAGCATATCGTTTATGTTTGCTCCTGTTTCTCTTAGTAGTGTTCGCCCATAACTTATACCGGGACCATCGGTATATGCACACAGGAGCAGAAGCGCCATCTGTGCAGTCATAGCTTTTGTTGAGGCAATGGCCTTTTCTATACCGGTGTTGAGCGCGAGGTGGTGGTGCGACATTCGCGCAATGGAAGAGCTTGGTGTGTTGGTGATAGAGAGTATTTTTGCTTTGTGCTTGACTCCGTATTCAAGCACTTCCAGTGCATCTGCCGTCTCGCCTGATTGTGATATGGCGACTATGGCAGTTCCCGATTTTATAAAGCGTTCAAAATAACTCATCTCTTCCGATTGCACGACATTTATTTTCCTGTCTGCCACTTTTGCAAAGAGATATTCGCCTACCATCGCAGCCTTATGCGCAGTGCCACTGCCTATCATATAGGCACCTTTGCGTTTGTTCATTGTATGCACGAACTTTTGGATGGAGGTGCTGCTGTGCTCAAGGGTGCGAAGTATAGTTTCTTTTTGTTCTATTATTTCTTTGAGCATAAAGTGCGGCCAACCGTCTTTTGTTGCTTGTTCTTCATTCCACTCCACTTTTATATTTCTCTTTGCTACTTTTTTCCCGTTGATGAGGGAATATATCTCCACTGAGGTACTGGTGAGTTTTGCCAGTTCTCCGTCATCTAAGTAATTAACTGTTCGCGTGTGTTGCAAGAAGGCGGGTATATCGCTCGCTATATAGTTGGTGTGTTTTCCTTTGCCGATGATAAGCGGGCTTCCTTTACGAATTGCCCATATACCATCTACACCTTCTATCATCATAACCAAAGCGAAGCGCCCTTCTATTTGCTTCGTAGCTGTGCGTATAGCACTCACGACATTTTTATACTTATTTTTCTTTAGTGAATGATCAATGAGAGCTGCGAGTACTTCAGAGTCTGTGTCGGACACAAAAGAGTATTCATTCTTAAGAGCCTTTTTTAATTGTTCAAAGTTGTCGGCGATGCCGTTGTGTACGAGCGTAACACACCCTTGCGTATGCGGATGTGCGTTCTTTTTGGTAACACCACCATGCGTAGCCCAGCGTGTGTGGCCGATGCTTGTTGTTCCGTTTGGAAACGAGGTGCGTACTTCAGATATTTTCCCCGTGCCTTTCATTGTTGTGGGAGAGGATGTGGCAACTCGTGTTGCAATGCCCCACGAATCGTACCCGCGATACTCTAATTTTTTCAATCCTTCTAAAACGGTTTCCCCCGCGTTTTCTTTTGTTCCTATTGTTGCAAATACTCCACACATATATCTTTAATATAGTTTTAAATTACCTTCAGCCACTATCTCATCAAGCTCTTTGGTTGGAGAGTTGCGCAGTGCTGATGCAAATGCAATCATTCTTCCGTTGTCTGTTGCGAGGTCCATAGTAGGTACATAAAAGGAAATGCTGTTTTCTTCTGCTATTTTCCTCAGAGCATCTAATATATATGCATTGGCTGCAACACCGCCACTGATGATGAGAGAGGCAATGGCGTATTCTTCAATGGCATTTTTAATCTTGCTCACAAACACTTCGGTAACCGCATCTTCAAACTCGCGCGCTATTTGCATTTTTTGGAGTTCGGTTAGTGGGGAATTATCTTGCACTATTTTTAGAACGGCTGTTTTAATTCCTGATAGAGAAAAGTCGTAGTCGCCAGAGTGCAGCATGGGACGGGGTAGGGTAAATGATTTCTCGGCGTTTTGCTCGCGCGCTTCGCGCGCGAGCTTGGACACTAATGGGCCTCCGGGGTACCCCAAGTCTAGCAAACGCGCCACCTTATCAAACGCTTCACCGATGGCATCATCGCGTGTAGAGCCGATTTTTTCATAGTGGAGCCACTCCTTCATATATACCAATTCGGTATGTGCTCCTGAAATGAGCAGTGCAATTGCAGGAAGTGGTGGAGTCGGTATGGTAAATACATCTTCGTTCGTTTCTTCTTTGTGAGCAAGTGCGGCGGCGATGTGTCCTTCCATATGGTTCACTGGAGAGAGTGGTATATCCCACAGTACCGAGAGTGCCTTTGCAAAAGAGATACCCACCCATAGCGCCGGTTCAAGTCCGGGTCCGTTGGTGATAGCGATAGCGTCTAAATCAGGGCGCTGTATATGCGCCACTAATTCTTTTAATTGTGTAAACATTTCGGGCTCTCTCTCAAGAAACACTCGTGCTTTTTCTATGTTTTGCGGAACGTGTTCTTCTATTTCTTTGTATAGACCGGCACCTTTAAGTGCCTCTGTGAGAAGAGCGACAATATTTTTTGCATGTATCTGCTTGGCAAGAGTAGGGTAGACGCCACCGTATTTTTTGTGCTCGTCAGCCTGTGAAAAAAGCACATCGGAAAGCACGCGAGTGGTCGTTTCGTTTTTTGTTTGTGAATATTCTATGATTGACAATCCTGCTTCGTCAAAAGATGTCTCTATCGCCAATATTTTCATTGCTTTTCAATAGTATCGCAAAGAACTGCCAAATGCGAGGTTTGTATGGATTTTTGTTTGTGAACAAATCGTGCACCTTGCGCGAACCTATTTCGCACGCGAAGCGTGTGAGAATTAAACAGCGGTGCGGGCAAAGCCCGCGCTATTTACTCGTC
>JALWTP010000004.1 GCA_027082835.1 Candidatus Kaiserbacteria bacterium | reverse complement strand
AGAAGACCCAAAATGGTCATCATCGCACCAAATCCATAGGTCATCGCTTTGTGATTGCTCATATCTACAACCACATTCATGATGAACTTACGCTGAGTAAGTATAACTACACCTTCTAGCATAAGGTATAGTCCGATTACTTGCGCAAGAAGTAGTGAAAAATCCATAATTATGAATATTACTAATAATACAATAAGTGTACCCCGTAAAAACACATTTTTATGCATTTTTCAAGAGGTATGTGGATTACTGTTTTCTTTCTTTTTTGGGCGGTTACCGGGAATCGAACCCGAATCGCCGGTACCACAAACCGGAGTAATAACCGTTATACCATAACCGCCATATTGTGCGTGTACGCACCTGCTATATATACCAGATTTTCACCGTTTTAGCGAGTGTTTACTCTCCAATAGTACTAACAGAGCACTCAATATGGGCAAGGGGTCCCCTTACCCACTTCATTTATTAGTATTTCAATTTACTTAGTACGAAGGAGCTTGTTCCTGTGTGTTTGTTTCGGAGTTTACCAGACGAACCAGTGCATAGAGCAGGGAGGAGAGTCTGTTCATATAGGTGAGCGAGCACTCAGAAAGCAACTTCGCAGAAATGCATCTACGCTCAGCACACCGAGAAACAGCGCGCGCAATATCGAGCCGTGCAGATAGCTCCGTACCACCAGGTACAAAAAAAGAATCTATTTTTTCCAACCGGGATTCAATGCTGGCTATACTATGTTCCATATCTTTTATATCACTTTCTTGAATACACTTCCCTGCTCCCGCTAATTCTGCTTGAATAACGAATAAATTATTTTGTACATTCAGTAGTATCTCGCTCATAGTGCTACTTCCTACCATCCAATCTACTACACACGCACACCGACACCATCCTATCGTGGTATTCAATTCATCTACCGTACCAAGTGCTTCAAATACGGGTGAGTCTTTCGGTAGTCGTACCCCTGCCTTTGTAGTGAATAGTTTTGTAGTGCCTGCGTCTCCCTTTCCTGTGTATAACATACTCACATTATATACAAATTACTCTGTATATGGTTATATAGCCAAAGGAAAGGAGGTGTGGTATGGCACATTCTCATGGAACGATGCACTTTGATGACTGCGAGGGGGTGCGGGGTGCGTGCAGGTGCGAACAGCGTCGATACAAGCGCGTTCTGATGATTTCTTTTGTGATTTTCATTTTTGAGATTGCGGGAGGATATCTATCAGGAAGTCTGGCATTATTCTCAGATGGGTGGCATGTTTTCACCGACATGAGTGCAATACTGCTCTCTATGCTCGTTGCAAATATCGCTTCTCAAGAACCATTATACGAACACCAAGTCCGCAGCATGGGCTTTGTGATAAATATCGCTTTGCTTTTGCTGGTGGCATATCTGATTGGTATGCATGCATGGGATCGGTGGCAAAGTCCACACCCTGTCGTGGGTCCAATTATGCTGATAGTGGCACTCATCGGTGGAGTGGGCAATTGGTGGCAACACCAAGCACTCCACGGAAACGAACACACTTCCACGCACCAAGTGCTGGACCTCCATATACTTTCGGACCTCGTCCAAAGTATCGGAGTCGTACTTGCCGCAGTTCTTATAGCGATTACGGGATTGATTTGGATTGATCCTGTAGTTTCTATGATGATTGCTCTGTGGATGGCACTGCAAGCCATACTGCTTGTAAAAAAGCAGTTGGCTTCATAGCATCAATTAGCACCCCCGCGCCTGCAGGTACGGGGTGTTTATTTTTTAATATACAAGTCTTTTAATATATGGTTATATGGTGCAAGGAAATAACAGAAAGGGATAACCATGTCTATGGATGTCACCACCTATCTCAAATTGCACGATCATGCACTTAAAAAAGCCAGGCGGAAGTACCCAAATGACCCAAATGCTCAGAAAGCATGCTATCAAAAAGAAATGGGCTACACCGGATATGAGCGTCTTAATCGCAAGAGTAAAAAAGCCGATGTTGCAATGGCGTATCTTCAAAGACAGATGACTCAAACCTCTGAACAAAAGTTATTTATGTATGAGTCGTTTTTGAGGCGTGTTGCGCGATGGTTTCGCATTCTGTTTCCATAATTGACAATCCCCCGCGCCTGCAGGCGCGGGGGATGTTTATTATTTTGGTGCCCAGGACTGGAGTTGAACCAGCACGTCCGTACGGACACACCCCCCTCAAG
>JALWTP010000003.1 GCA_027082835.1 Candidatus Kaiserbacteria bacterium | reverse complement strand
TATCTATCTTTTGTTAAGTGCTAACAGGTTTAAAGCAGAACATATTTATGAAGTTGATAAGCTAAAAAAGGTATTAGAAGTACCTCAAAGCTTATGGATATACTCTAACTTCAAAATGAGGGTACTTATGGCATCCATAAAAGATATCAATACCTTTACCGACTTGAAAGTATCAATAGTGGAACATAAAACATCAAGAACAGTCACAAGCATTAGTTTTATGGTTAAGCCTAAAAAAGATAGACTTACACTACTTTCAGGAATAAAAATGAAATTACACAAAGAGGAGGTTTTAGATAGTGGATAATCACGAATAGTCATACCGACATACAGAAAATGCTCTATAATAACAAAACCAAAAAAAGGAAAGTAAAATGAAAACAACAATGAAAACAATCGGATTAACAGCAGTAGCAACTTTGGCACTTGTAGGGTGTGGCGGGAGTGGAGGCTCATCTACCTCTAGTAGCACAAAGAGTAATGTATCGTTTGAGGTAAATTACCCTATTACCGCACCAAACATCAGAGATGCACAAATTGGATTTATAAGAGAAGACTTAAGACACCCAATTGGATATGATACAGATAATACTGCATGGCAAATTAACGATCTTAGAAAACAAGGATTTTGTGGTATGCCTCCAACAGATGTTGAGTTAAAGTGGGATGATAGACTTTACAACGCCGCTTATGACCGAGCACTTGATATACTTGAGCATCGTCCACCATACGACATCAACGGAATGAGCATAGGGGCACTTATAGGTACAGGAGGTGACTCTGATTGGACAGCCACAGTACAAAGTTTAGGAAGAGGAAGCACCCCACAAGAAAGAGCGGCAAACAATGGATATGAAGGAGTTGTTTTTGAACAAGATTTACTCGCAAACGACACAACAGACCCTAGAGGGCGTTCAGGTCATGGAGCACTGGATAGTGCATCAGGAATGGTAGCCTACCATGAAGACACAGAGACTTGTCACCAAATGATGAGCGCACAATGGACAAAATTTGCTTTTGCTATTGCCCCAAGTGCGCCCACGAATATTCAAGAAGACTTAAGTACTGAATTTCAATGGGTAATGATGCTAGGAAAATAGAGCAGAGTGTTCTCTTCTCTATTTTGTTGATATTGCATGTTTATTCTTAAAAACCTCTGCACATGCACGAATGTCACCACTGTCACAAAGTTCTTGTTGAGATGGTGATTTTTTTGCAACTACTTTATTGATATAATGTCTTTTTTTTGCAAGTCCAAGATATTGCCTTGAGAGCTTTTCTGATGGTTTAATATAGGCATTTCCATACAGATAGATAGAGGAGAGCCTATAACAAGAAGCGGCATCCTGAGCCTCTCTACAGTTTTTGTTATAAAGTTTAAGGGCACGGTGCATAAACTCTTTACCCTCTTTCAGACTGTCTGCTTCCACATATTGCCCCGCTAAAAGCTCACATGTATCTGCATTATTGTGTTTAAGGCAGGCATCCATCTCTTTATGGATTAATGATGTCCACTGCTCATCCACAGATTTTTTACCTTGAATGGAGGAAGCACTAAGGCTAACCAAAAGAAGTGTTGAAGCAAAAAATATTTTTTTAATTACACGCATAAACGTCCTTTTCTATAGATGTTCCATCCAAATACTTTCCCGCTACTCCAAAGGCTTTGACACGCCTAAAACTACTCCACAATCCACCATGCCAAAATACGGTCATATATTTTTTACCATTTTTATAGGTAAAATAAACATGCTCTTTGGAAGGAATGTCACCCTGCTTGTTCCAAAGATTATATTTTCCTCCCCACGTAGGCAAATATCCCATATTATTATTTCTCTCAAAAAAAGAGGGAATCCAATACCAACCAACTTCACTTGGCACACCGTTTTTATAAAAATGATATACCCCACTTACTAAATTTCTACCAGGCCCGGCTCCCCCACCAGCTCTCTGTCCTGCCGATCTAGCCTCTCTAAAAATCAATTTTGTACACCCTCCGCTACCCGCACCATGTAATGGTGGTGGCGGAACATACCGATAGTTGGTGGTTGTGGTGGTTGTGGTAACAACAATAGATGCAATAGTTCCGCTACTTACTTGTGCAGTACCACCCTTTGATACCCCTTTGTCACCTTCCTGCACGTTTCTGTTTAGCGTATCAACACTACCACTCTTACTTTTATCTAATGGGGCGAAGTTGAAGTATGGGTTGATACTGCCTGCATCACACTTAAAGTTCTATTAATGGGAACTATTGTATGCTACTTAGATGAGAATAATTTCAAAAAAGAGACTGAAAGACTTTTATGAACAATCAAAATACTCAGATAGTAAGAG
>JALWTP010000002.1 GCA_027082835.1 Candidatus Kaiserbacteria bacterium | reverse complement strand
TCGTTTTGCTACGTTGTTACATGTAAGAATTAGCGTTTCGAGTGCTTTGATGCGGAGCATCTCTAATCCTTTGGAAAATCCAAGCTGATTTTCATGTCCTGCGTGTTTTGTGATAAGTTCTTCGCTGATGAGTCCCGCTTCAAAGTGCATCAATATCCGCAGCCAAAGTTCATAGTCTTCACACGCCCACAATGTTTCATCAAACATTCCTATACTTTGAAATATCTTTTTGTGAAGCATTACAGAAGATGGGGCTATATTACAATAGTCCACATTCTCAAAGAAAATATCTTGACCTATTTTTTGATACTTCTTCGGAACTTTCACCTCTTTACCGTTTCGCATCCATTTTTCAGCTGTGTAGCTCATCAAAATATCTGAATTTTCTCGATGAAATGCAACTTGTTTTTGCAGTTTCTCTGGGTGAAATTCATCATCGGAGTCTAAAAAAGCTATCCAAGCACAACTCGCTCTTTGTATGCCAACATTACGCGCAGCTGAGACACCTTTGTTTGCTTGATAGATGTAGAGTATATCTGGAAAATCATTCTGTATTTTGGAAGTATTATCTGTTGAGCCATCATCGACGACAATAATTTCTTTCGGTTGATAAGTTTGACCATAGAGGGAGTTAATAGCGCGTTTTAGAAGTGTGTAACGATTATATGTTGGTATAATAACTGAAATATTCATCACTGTAATAGTTGCTCTTTTTCTTGCAACAATCGAGTAATATCTTCATCAATATACTTAATGAGATATTTAGGAAAATGTGTTGGAGCAAAATTTTCAGTCGCATCCTTATATTTCCATTGCATAAAAATAACATTGTAATACGCAATATGTTGTTCCAACATGTCCAATTGTTGCAATAGTTTAATATTATCTAAAGCTAATTGTCTTTTTTGTAATATTTTAGAGAGCTCTAAATGTAAGGGCTGAAATACAGAGAGCATGTACCTCTGCCAACGTAATGTATTTTTTGTCACTTTTCCTTGTGCAATTTCTGAAAATACTTCTGTATTCGCATATCTTTTTCTATAATTTATCCACAATCTTTTTGATTTATTTAATGCTTCATGTAGTGGTAAATAAAATTCATTTAATCGCTTTTCTATGAGTTGTATTTTTGCCTTTTTCAACTCTTTGTCATGCTTCTTATTTTCAATATATTGATTATACTTATATGTAATAAAGAATTGCAGAAGTGCACCAAAAATTATAAGGAATATAGATGTTATTAATTTATTGGAGTTCATATCCATCTACTTATTACGCTACCAGACCTTTATCTCGTTGTAAACACTGTCTCGCTCTACGGGGATGAAGCCGCTATTTTTTATGAGTGCGGTAAATTCTTCCACATCGACACCATTGGCACTTTTGGCACCGGCTGCAGAGTTGATGGACTCTTTTTCTATAGTTCCGTCAAGGTCATTTGCACCGAATTCTTGGGCGACAAGTGCTAAGTTGACCGTGGAGGTCACCCAGTAGGCTTTGAGGTTTGGTACATTGTCGAGCACCAATCTCGCGATAGCGTATGTTTTAAGTATTTCATTTGCTGTGATGGGTTTGTCAATGTTTAGGTAATTGTTTTCCGTTTGATAAACAAGCGGAATAAAAGCGTTAAACCCACCTGTAATATCTTGCAACTCACGGATACGAAGCATATGATCTATGCGATTTTCACGCGATTCTACATGACCAAAGAGCATTGTTACATTGGACTTTTTCCCGCGTTCGTGCCATTTTCTGTGAATCTCAAACCACTGGTCTGATGTCACTTTTCCTTTACAAATGTAGTCTCGTACTTTCTCATCAAATATCTCTGCACCACCACCCGGCATAGAGTCCACACCATTCTCGACCATCAAATCAAGCACCTCATCATAACTCAGTCTGTGATGGCGTGAGAGAAAATCGACCTCAGCGGCAGTAAGCGCTTTAACATGCAATTGTGGATACTTCTCTTTTATCTTTTTAAAAATGCCCAAATACCAATCAAGATCTACATTAGGATTGTGAGCTGAAACGATGTGTACCTCTTTGGCATCATGGGAGACGATATTGTCCACGATCTGCATAATCTCTTCATGACTCATAGTGTATTGGTTCGGATTTTTGCGAGTTGCAGAGTAAGCACAAAATTTACAGACATCGGCACAGACATTTGTGGGATTTATATGGCGATTAATGTTAAAGTAAGTCTTCTTGCCATGAAGTTCCTGACGCTTTTTATCTGCCATCTCACCCAAGGTAAAAAAATCTTCATCGTAGAGTTTTAATGCTGTTTGTAAATCTAGTCTATCCATAATTCCTATTTCTCTTGCTTTTAGTCAATTTTATTCGTGTTCAT
>JALWTP010000001.1 GCA_027082835.1 Candidatus Kaiserbacteria bacterium | reverse complement strand
GTCACTGAGCGTATATACTGTGCGACCATTTTTCGCATCAGCATTTACCACGGCAGTTTCCGAAAAATCAGATCGCATCATATGGAATCCCGGGTGAAAATCTTCTTCACCTTGGATACTTCTGACGGTATCGCTGAGATACTCCTCCGCCACAACACCCGAAATAGTTGCCTTCACGCGACAACCACCATCGTTGGTAACCAAAACAACTGATTTACCCTGGCTTTGTAGCTCAAGGCACTTCAAAATAATTCGGTCATCGGGATGAGATATGTCCAAGCCTGTGCTCGAATCCCTTGGAAGTTTTGGTTCCGTGAAATCGAAGTACAACTTGCCTGTATGCGGCTTGCCATTGGTCAACTTAGCCGGAGGAGTAAGCAGTATGCCCTCTTTGATTTTGTCAGGAGTTTTACCTTCCATCAAACCATCAATGATGCGAATGGCCTGACGAACATTCCACGCTTCAGTGGAATGACCTTTTTTGTGAGCATCCAGTTCCTTCCACACCTGTCCGACAATGTACACTTCGTGTTCTTCAAACTTGAAAAGCGAGTCCCAAGCCCTCATGAGAACATTTGTGTCCAGCACATATGTGATGATCTTCCCGGCACCCTTTTTCACCCGCCGCAACTTTTGGGGGATACTTTGTTTAGTGTGCCATCCTCCAGCGGTTTTTGGATGTTCAAATTTTGGCGAAATTTTCTGCCATTTTGGGATCGGGCGGTATCCATTAGATGGATTTTTCATTCCATGTGCTCTACCCATTGCTATTCCTTCCTTGTTTGTTAAAGAGCAGTTTCTTTTAATCTATGCCTATATCCCTCAATATGCAAGCTCATCCCAAATCAATATTGAAGAACAAAAGATAAAAGAGGTCAATAAAAGGGGTCAGACACCTTTATTTTTGTAAAAGTGTTGCATAATCACGATTTTTCACCACTAGACAAGTGGGCAAGGGATAAGAAGTTTCCTTGCTCTCTTCAATTGTACTCGCTCTTTCAGTCCAAACTGGTAGCTATATTCTAAAACCCCACACTGCCGTGTGGGGGTTGAAGAATATATGCTGCCAGACTAGGACTCGAACCTAGATAACGGGAACCAAAATCCCGGGTCCTACCATTAGACGATCTGGCAATTAAATTGAACTGTATCGTAGCAAATACTTGCCGTATATACAACTTATAAATAGATACCAAGGTGTGAAAAGTCACTCCATGCGTACAGTTGCCACTTATGATTTTCATCAACGGTAAAATAGGTAATTCCCGTGTTGCTCATACGCATACGACTCATTATATTGTCTATAAAAATTTCGGGAGTTAAATACCCACCGAGAAGTTGTTGTGCAGTAAAAAATTTCAAAAAGAAGCCGTGCGATACAACCAAAATATTTTTCTCTGGGCGCGACTCTATGAGCGTTACCAAATCATGCACACGCCTGCGTACACTGTCAAAATGCTCGCCGGCAGTCGTATCTGCTTCATGCATCCATTCATAATAAAACTGCTTTTTAAGTGCTTTTGCTTTTGGGTCGTCTTTGTGGAGATCTGCCAAATCGGGCGGGAGCTCTCGTTCACCCGCCATATTTACCACCTCAAGTGGTATATTATTGTATTCCGTTATGGTGCGCGCCGTTTCGTGTGCGCGTACATAGTCACTTGAGAGCACTACATCCACCGGTATGTTCTCAAATCGCTCCGCAAGTGCTTGTGCTTGTTCTCGTCCTCTCTCGGTGAGTGGTGTTTCTTTACCACCACCTATTTTGGTTAGGTTTGCTTCACTCTCTGCGTGACGCACGAGATATATGTTCTTTATTTCTTGCATATAACTATTTGCAAATGTTTAGTATTGCCATTTCAAGCGGAATCTGTTTGGTGTATGAACCCGAAGTGAAAAGATACGCATCCAAGAGCTCTTTAAGTATTTTAGCATTTATGTTCGCCCCTTCGGTAGACGCAACTTTTTCAATAAGTGCATAATCATCTTTATTAAACTTTTCTTTGAGCATATCTGCCATAGATGCAGAATGCTTTAATAATAGCACTGCGCGCACTCTATCTAAAAGCAATTTTTGGAATACATCTATATCTATCTGTGCTTCTACTGCACTATTAAGTTCACGAAGTGCAGTGTCCGTATCTTTTTCACAAAGGGCTGAAAGTACGCTGTTTAGTGATTCGCTTCGCGGGGACCCCGTAATTTCCTCTACGACACGCAATGATATTTTGGTATCGTCAGAGTATGAGAGTACCTTTTGCAATATACCAAGCCCATCACGAAATGACCCCTCTGCGAGAAGTGCAATAAGCTCCGCTGCATCTGTATCCAATGTATATTTCTCTTTTTTTGCGATTTTCTTCATTACATCCGCCAATATCTCTCGTGAGGGTATATTGAATGGAAATGTCTGACACCTCGACACTATAGTATCTGGCAATTTTTCAAGTTCGGTTGTCGCAAGAATGAATACGACATGCTTTGGTGGTTCTTCCAATGTTTTTAAAAATGCATTGAAAGCATCTTTGGTAAGCATATGTACCTCGTCTATAATGTACACTTTGTACTTTGATTCAAATGGCAGTGTGTGGACTGACTCGTTGAGCTCTCTAAAGTGATCTATCTTTCTATTGGACGCAGCATCCATTTCATACAAGTCTTTACTGCTCGTTCCCAACTCTTTTGCAAGCAATCGTGCTACCGAAGTCTTCCCTGTTCCTCGCCCGCCATAAAACAAATACGCATGTGTTGTACTTCTCTCTTTAAGTGCCTTACGCAAAACTGAAACGATATGATCTTGTCCAACAACCTCACTAAAGGAAGTTGGTCGATACTTTCTATACAGTGCCTGATTCTCGCTTTGTTCATTCATTTGGTAAGTATACCAAATTATTGTTGTGTGTTCTCTATTATGTGTGCTACGCCCTGTGCGTTGTCTGCTTCCATGAGTTGTATACGCATTTCTTTTGCACCCTCAAACCCGGCAACATAACTGGCAAAGTGTTTTTTCATTGTTGCAAAACTCTTTATGTCAGCAAATGTATTTTCGAAAAGTTTTGTGTGCTCTATCAGTGCAACGAGCTTTTCTTTAAGGGTTGGCTTGTATGCACTCATACCCCATGGATTACCAAAAATGCCACGCCCTATCATCACTCCATCTGCACCACTTTCTTTTGCTTTTTTATATGCATCTTCAACATCTCTCACATCTCCATTTCCAATGATAAGAGTATTAGATTGCAATGCGTCTCGTATTTCTACTACTTGCTTAATCACTTCCCAATTTGCCGGCACTTTACTCAACTCATTGCGTGTTCTCGCATGGATGGTGAGCGCTTCAATACCAGTTTCAAGCAGTTTCGGTACCCATTCTCCCACTTCATTTTCAGCATATCCTATACGCGTTTTCACTGATATTGGTAAATGCGGTGCACCGCGTTGCGCCGCTTCAATTAACTCTACTGCGAGATCCGGATTTTTAATAAGTGCAGCTCCCGCTCCTTGTTTTTCTATTGATCTATCAGGGCACCCCATATTTATATCCACCCCATCAAACCCAAGCTCTTCTGCAATTCGTGCCGCCTTTTCTATATTTTCAGGTTTTGAAGAAAATATCTGCGCAACTATCGGTCTCTCTATCTCGGAATACTTTAGTTTTGAAAGTAGTTTTTTTCTCCCTTTTTCGTCAGCAAAAACCAGTCCGTCAGCGGCGACAAACTCAGTATAGGTCACATAATTTCCACCTTTGCCTTTGCTGTATTTTGCAATGATGTGCCTAAATGCGAAATCAGTCACATCTTCCATTGGTGCAAGTACTAAAATAGGCTTCTTTAATTGTCTCCAAAAACTCTTTCCCATTTTGGCACAGTATCACAAGGCGCTTCAGAGTGGAAGTTTATTCTATTCCCGCTCGCTTTACATAAACGCGTCTACCAAAACGCATATCTATATACTCCAGAGTATCAAGTGCATTCAAAAGCTTCTTTTGTGTAAGTACAACCATCAAGTCGTCTGCTATGCGCGCAGTATCGTCATTTGTGTCTATTTTAAGAATCCAATTTGGCTGCATCTCTATCTGTGTGTTTCCATCCATAACACTCACACGACTTGGGTGTAATCCTTTTTTTCGCAAGTCTTTATTGATCTCATTTATTTTCTTGAAAGTACTTTCCGCTATGCGTTTCCGGATTGCATCAGTGGTACTCTCGCCTATACCTTCATAAAATATAACCTTCCCAGAAGTGTCATCGTTGACACCTACTCGCGCAAATATGTACCCAGCAGGGTCAATATAAAAACAGTCCTCTCTTAAAACTTCCCTTTGAGGGCACCACAGCGCATATGGTATACGCTCTATAATTGATACAGAAAGTTCTCGCGAAAATAAATGTTTCTTTATTTTTATTGTGTTAATGCGCGGGAATGCCTGATATAGATTATTATGTAAATCATCTACATCAACAGTTACTATATTTCGGCGAGAAAATAACCAAAAAAACGGATGTTCAAGTTCGTGATACATTTCGTTTTCAATACGCAGATTTAAAAGAGTGTCACCTCCTTTCACTGTAATTTTTTGTATTTGCAAAATATTGAGAAATGAAATCACACTGAGCAGTACGGTCAACAATACCAACACTGAAAGAAACAAAATACCTTTCCAAAGCATCCTGCGCCTTTTGCTCATTGGTGCCTTTGCCTTCGTTAATTTTCTTCTTTTTTGTTGTACCTTTTTAAAGTGGTCGTGTATTTTTACCGGTTCTTGCTTTTTAAAAATTTGCATACATATACACACTTCCTTGCACCATTATTCATCACTGCTTGGCATATCTTCACTATCTTCTTTTGCTTTTTCCACCGATTCTCCTATGGTAGAGCGCCCTCCCATATATGGTCGCAATACCTCAGGAATAGTAACGGTCCCATCTGCATTTTGATAATTTTCTATGAGCGAAACGAGTATTCGGGGTGTTGGTATTGCCGTACAGTTAAGTGAGTGGGCATACTTACTCTTTCCCTGTTCGTCTTTGTATTTGATATTGAAACGACGCGTTTGGAAATCGTGGAAATACGATGCAGAACTTATCTCGCGGTATTTTTCTTCCATTGGCACCCATAACTCAATATCATATTTCTTGACCTGTCCTTGTCCTAAATCACCTCCGCAGTTAAGCACTGTGTGGTACGGAATACCGAGCGATTCAATAAACTCTTCAGTGTTGCGGTTCAGCCACTCATGCCACTTTACCGACTCTTCGTGACTGGCCTCACACAATATAACTTGTTCAAGTTTATAAAACTCATGCACACGGATAAGCCCTTTTGTATCTTTTCCATGACTGCCCGCTTCTCGTCGATAACAAGGAGAGAAAGAAAGAAACTTCACTGGCAATTTCCCTTTTGGCAATACCTCGTCCGAATAATATCCCATAGTTGATATTTCCGAAGTCCCGATAAGATAGTCATCATCTTGTGTCTTATATACATCTTCTGCTTCGTTTGGCAGGTGTCCCGTTCCGTATAGATTACTCTTGCGTACAATGGTTGGTACCAAAAGTGGGTCAAATCCTTTCTTCAAGAAAAAGTCTCGCGCATAATTCCATATTGCATAACTTAAAAGTGCCCCATCTTTTTTCAAGAAATATCCGCGAAAACCAGAAACTTTCACACCGCGTTCAAAGTCAACCATATCTAAATTGGTCATAATGTCTATATGGCTCTTTGGTTCAAAATCAAATGCGGTTTTATCGCCCCATACTTTTATCTCTTTATTGTCTTCGTCACTGTCACCATCGGGTACCGACATATCGGGAACATTTGGCACTTTAAGCATAAGCTCTTGCCACTTTTTCATCGTCTCTTTTAACTCGTCTTCCTTTTTCTGGAGAGCATCTTTGAGCTCTTGCATCTGCGCGATGAGCTCGTTCTTTTTTTCGGTATTTATTATTGTTGAGATTTGCTTTGATACTTCGTTTTGTTTTGCGCGCATTTCTTCCACTTCACCCAAAAGCGCTTTGCGTTCGTCATCAAGTGCAATAAGCGCATCAAGGTCTATCTCGGTGTGCTTTTTACGTGCTCCTGCTGCCACTATTTCTTTGTTTTCGCGTATAAATTTAATATCTAACATATGCGTACAGTATATATCTATTTTGTATATTTGGAAATTATTCCTGTGTCGTAGTGCTATACTTTATACTATTATGGATACGAAGATAAAAGAACTCTTCCCCAGTGACTTCCCCTCGCTTTTGAAGGAAATCCCCGATGCGCCAAAGAAATTATATACACAAGGAGATGTTTCTCCTTTGTATTCAAAAAATAAAATACTTGCCGTTGTCGGATCGCGTAAAGCAACCGCCTATGGCAGAGATGTTGTGGAGTATTTATTGCAGGGCCTAAAAGGATACCCCATTACCATCGTCTCAGGGCTTGCCTTGGGTATAGATTCTCACGCGCACAAGCATGCACTTGAAAATGGACTTCAAACCATAGCCATTCCTGGTTCAGGATTAGATGAAGATGTTCTCTATCCTCGCTCAAATATACACATTGCAAAAGAGATACTTAAAGCAGGTGGCGCTCTTATGAGTGAATACTCTCCGACACAAAAGGCGGCGCAGTGGACATTTCCACAGCGAAACAGATTGATGGTGGGTGTGAGTCACGCGGTTTTGGTTATTGAAGCATCACCAAAATCAGGGACACTGATAACCGCGCGCCTTGCTACCGAATACAACCGAGAACTCTGCGTGGTTCCAGGTTCTATATTTGCACACTCACACAAAGGCTCGCATCAATTTTTAAAGTTGGGTGCGACTCCAATCATCGAGCCAAAAGATATATTGGAAGTACTTGGTTTTGACACTTCAAGGCAAAAAGAAAGCAATGTTAAACAAATTGAGTATGAAAAGTATTCACAAGACGAACAAAAGGTATTAAAGCTCTTACAAAACCCACTTGCACGAGATGAATTATTAGAACGGCTTCCACTCCCCATAACACAGGCAAATATTATCCTTTCTAAATTGGAGTTAGAAGGTGTGATAGTAGAGAAACTGGGGAAAGTACGCCTCACTCAGATATAAGAACACCCGCAATCGCTCGCGGGTGTTTCTTTTTCAGATCATCAGAACTGACAGTCAAAGTGCAGACCGTCTGTAATTTTGACCGATAAACGACATTTTACCGTCGTTCCTTTTTTCGTTGTATACGAAGTATCTTTGGAGTACACCACTCCACCACCTCGTATAAGCGCCCCGATTGGAGACTGTTTGTATTGTGGTGTTGCGCTCATCTGCGGACCACAGTGTGTCACGCGACGCGACACATCTTCCACCAAATCGCCGTTTGTATTTGGATGGTAGTAGTGGTGTGTATGACACATCCCTTTATGATCTGGTCCTGCTGATGCAATATTCGGCATCAGCAACGCAATCAAGAGTGCCGTAAAACGAATACTCATAGCCACCCTCCTTTCCTAATATATACTAAACTCCTTTGAGATAGATATGTCAAGAAAATATCTACTTTACACCAAACTTTCTTTGCATTTTTTGCAAAGTCGTGTAACTCTACCGTTTATGCACCTCGCGTGATGGAGGTGCACTTGCAAAATATGGCAAAAACGGAAAACAAAAAAGATTCGCTGAAAAAACGACTCGTTATCGTGGAGAGTCCGGCAAAAGCAAAAACAATCGAGAAATATCTCGGTGAGGGTTTTACCGTACGCGCAAGTGTAGGACACATACGCGACTTGCCGAAAAACAACGCAAAAGCAATTGATATTGAAAATAACTTTACACCACACTATGAAGTTTCACCTTTGAAGAAAAAGGTCATTAGCGAACTCAAATCACTCGCAAAGAAATCAGATGAAGTAATACTTGCTACCGACCCCGATCGTGAAGGAGAAGCAATTGCGTGGCACTTGCAAGAAGTATTAGGATTAAAAAATCCAAAACGAATTGCCTTTAACGAAATTACCAAAGACGCCGTACAGGAAGCTCTTCACAATCCTCGTGCTGTAGATATGCATCTTAAAGAGGCGCAAGAGGCGCGACGGGTATTGGATAGACTTGTGGGGTACGACCTGTCAGGACTTATCTGGAAAAAAGTTCGCTACGGCCTCTCTGCCGGACGCGTGCAATCACCTGCGCTTCGCATCATTATGGAGAAAGAACGAGAAATTCGTGCGTTCGTACCCGAGAAATATTGGGTCATAGAGGCGCAAACGAAAACAAAGACCAAAGAACCACTATCGCTTGTGTGTGTAGAAGAGCCAAAATCACAAGAAGATGCTGACTCCATTGTAGAAAGTGCTAAAAACAATTCATGGAAAGTGAAAGAGGTAAAAGAGACTTCTGCAAAACGAGCACCTCGCGCGCCGTTTACTACTTCCACACTGCAACAAACAGCAAGTTCACGATTGGGATTTGCTCCTTCGCGTACTATGGGTATCGCACAAAAACTCTACGAAGCAGGATTGATAACCTATATGCGTACCGACAGTCCAACACTCTCAAAACAGGCCACGGGACAAATTGCTTCATTTATAGAAAAAGAATATGGGAAAGATATGCTTCAAATTCGCGCGTACAAATCACGCTCTAAATCGGCTCAGGAGGCACACGAAGCTGTGCGTCCTACAAACATAAGCAAGATGAGTGCCGGCATAAATGAGGAACAGAAAAAACTTTACTCTCTTATATGGTCTCGTGCTGTTTCCAGTCAAATGAAGGATGCACAACTTGCACGAACAAAAATCATTGCCGAAGTGGATGCCGAAGCGGTACCTGACTTTTCCGTTACTGGATCGCGACTCATAGACAAAGGGTGGCTCTTGGCGGACCCTATGGCGCGTGGTGAAGATGTGGAACTTCCAAAAGTAGAAAAAGGAGAGCCACTTTCTCTTGTATCTATTGAATCAGAAGGGAAAGAAACACTTCCGCCATCAAGATACTCTGAGGCGGGACTTATTAAAGAATTGGAAAAAAGAGGTATTGGTCGTCCAAGTACCTATGCCTCAATAATGCGCACCATCGTAGATAGAGGATATGTACAAAAAGAAGGCAAGACACTCATTCCGACCGACACTGGAGATGTGGTAAGTAGCTTCTTAGAAGATCATTTTAAATCATACATCAGCGACACCTTTACCGCAGAAATGGAAAATGAATTGGACGAAATAGCAGAAGGAAAACGAGAATATGCTAAAACATTGAAAGATTTTTACACACCATTTTTGAAGGATGTGCAAAGCAAAAACGATATAGAAAAAATAACCAATATGGGTCCTGCTCCGGAAGAGTTTAAATGCCCTGAATGTGGCAAAGATATGCTCTGGAAGCTTTCGCGCAATGGTAAGTTTATGAGTTGCTCCGATTTCCCAGAGTGTAGTGGCGCACGCAAAGATGACGGAAGTATTATGGAACCACCAAAAGAGATAGGAGAACTTTGTCCTAAGTGTGGGACCCCGGGACCTCGTGCAAAGCACGAACCGGGCAAGCTCGTAGAGCGCGAAGGAAAGTTTGGTCGCTTTATCTCATGTAATCGTTATCCAAAATGTAAGTATATAAAGCAGGACGCCCTTCTTAATTCTACCGGAGTGAAATGTACCAAGTGTAAAGATGGCGAAATGGTAGAGAGACACGGCCGTTTCGGTGCGTTTTACAGCTGTTCTAACTACCCTGATTGTAAGCATGCGATAAAAGCAAAACCTACCGGAAACAAATGCCCAATGTGCGGAGAGCTAATGATGGAAGGGACGAAAACAATTCCTGAGCGATGCAGTGATAAAGCATGTCCAAATCACAATCCGCATAAACTCAATAAATAAAAAGAAATCGCGCATCTCTGCGCGATTTTCAGTTCCTACGGTTTCTGCTCCGTTACACCAAGCGCTTTTTGAACTCTTGCGCAACAAACACCATTCGTTGTTCGGGGCGCAACACCATAAAACCCATATCGTGTTTTATGATTTCGCGCATCTTTTGCACCTCCGGCGGAATGTACATATATTTCCCGCACTGAAGGCACTGATGTGTGGCGACCTTGCTGCCGCGAAGCACATCCTCCGGCATTAACTGTGTCATCCTTTTTCTCCTACAGTTCCCAACACAATAGGGTAGATATATTTTGATAAAATGCAAGAGTACCGTACTATATAGCTATGGCAGAAAAGGCAACAAGTAAGAACAAGACGCCAACCGCTCCAAAAGCACTTTTTGATATTTTAGAGAAAATGGAGCTTAAGGTGCAATCAGACAAAGACTTTGTGACGCGCGCATACGAATTGGCAAGAAAAGCACATCGCGGACAAAAGCGATACTCGGGAGAGCCATATCTTAACCATGTTGTATGCACCGCTTTGTATCTTGCAAAGATAGGTATGGGTCCGACCATTGTATCTGCTGGGCTTTTGCACGATACCCTGGAAGACAGCGATATAACACACGAACAAATTGCACAGGCAACCAGCGAGGAAGTGGCAAATTTGGTAGAGGGAGTAACGAAATTAGGTCATGTGCGCTATCACGGGATGCAACGCCACACGGAAAGTCTACGAAAATTGTTTGCTGCGACATCGCAAGATGTGCGGGTAATGCTCATCAAACTTGCCGACCGTCTACACAATGCACACACGCTTGAATTTGTGCCGCGCGAAGACAAACGCAGTCGCATAGCACACGAAACACTGGAAATATACGCTCCTATAGCAGACCGTCTCGGAATGGGAGTAATGAAGCGAGAAATAGAAGATGCAGTGTTCCCTTTTGCATACCCCGAAGAATACAAACGAACAAAGCAGATATTTAAAGAAATGGGCGGAGAAGAATTGAAACGACTGGAGCACATACATAATAACTTGCGGAAGAAACTGGGAGAGTATGGAGTGAAAAAGTTTCGCACAATGAGTAGGATCAAAGGTCTCTATAGTTTATACCGAAAACTTGAGCGCAAAAATTGGGACAGCGCACAGATAAATGATATTTGGGCACTGCGAATAATCGTGCCAACCGTGAGCGACTGCTATACAGTATTGGGTATTGTACACAGTGAATGGCGCCCACTATACGGCAGATTGAAAGACTACATCGCCGCCCCAAAGCCAAACGGATATCGCAGTATACACACTACCGTACACACAGGCGAAAACGACAACATAGAAATACAAATACGCACCGAAGAAATGCACAAAGAAGCACAGTGGGGTGTGGCATCACACTTTACTTACAAAGAAGCAACAACACGAGGTAATCACTCCCGAGGCGGAGCGATGAGCTGGATACGCCAGTTTATACCTGCGCGCATATGGATGGAGAGCCAGGGACACACTGAAAATGGAGAAAATACCTATTCAAACGCCGAGACCCCTGAATGGCTCAAAAATATAGGCGATCCAAAGCTTTCAAGCAATTCAGACCCAAAGGCATTCTTACAAGACATTAAAAGTGACTTCTTTAATTTTCGTGTATTTGTCTTTACTCCTCGTGGTGATGTTATTGACCTCCCTATCAACGCAAGTCCGATAGACTTCGCCTATGCCATCCATTCGGAAATCGGAAACCATATGTCGGGCGCAAAAGTAAATGGCAAATTGGCATCACTCGATACCCCACTGAAAAATGGTGATGTGGTTGAAATTACCACCAGCCCCAAATCACACCCCACACAAAAATGGCTTTCACTGGCAAAGACATCTCTAGCAAAGCGACATATAAAAGCATACCTCACTCCACAAGGGTCTCACCAAACCGATAGCTAAGTTTTATACAACAAAATTTTTGAGAGAATAAATATCGTCCTCATCAGAATCCATTTCGCTTTCGGTATTCTCATTAAACATATCCACACTTTCCGACAATTGCCCTTCCTCGATCGGCGATGACTGTTGTGTGTTTGTTATATTTTCCTCACACACCCCATTGTCCTCTACAAACGCCATAAGTGGTGACTTAACCATATTGTCTTCGCTTGCAATACTCTCGTCTTTATTCACCTTGTCAGTTTCTACTATATCCACTACTATCTCATCTGTAGTACTTGCGTCCTCTTGAATATTTTCCATCGGTGCTGGCTGTGCTTGTTGCATAGAGGCATTTAAGACTTTGTTTAAAAGCGTTTGGATGTCGTCGGGTGAATAAAAGTCTATGTGCAATTTTCCCCCCTTTTCTCGTTGCTCTATTTGCACGCGTGTACCGAGCTTTTCACTGAGTTCTTTTTCAAGTTTTTCAAGTTCCAGAGGCAAATCTTTCTTCCGCGCTCGTTCGGTTGCGATACCACGAGCTATTCTCTCTGCCTCGCGCACGGTGACATGTCGCTCTATTATTTCATTATGTAGTTTTTGTTGCTCTTCAGGACGATCTACAAGCATAAGAAGCGGACGAGTGTGTCCCTCGGTTATTTTCCCTGCTATAACCGACTCTTTTACTTCTTCAGGTAGTGACAAAAGACGAAGTGAATTGGATACATACTCTCTACTCTTTCCCACCTTCTTTGCAATTTCAATATGCTTGAGGTTAAAGTTATCGGCAAGTTGCTTAAATGCAAGTGCTCGGTCTATCGGATTCAAATCTTCTCGTTGTAAGTTTTCAATAATGGCTATTTCAAGCTTCATTTTGTCGGTGTCTTCTGCGCTACGAATAAGCACTGGAACCTGCCGCAATGATGCAAGCTTAGATGCACGAAGCCTTCGCTCTCCTGCTACTAGTTCATACTCTACGGATATACCACCATCGCTTCGCTCTCTTTCTTTTCGTGTTACTACAAGTGGCTGCAGTACTCCGTATTGTTTAATGGAGTCAGCAAGACTCTCAAGAGCCATCTGATCAAACTCTTTTCGTGGCTGGAATGGATTGGGATGGATGCGCTCCACCTCTATCCAAAAAACCGAATTGTCATAAAAGTCTGATGCCATACGCGCATAGTATATCATAGTTGCCTCTCTTATAAATTGTGAACAAGTGGAAAGAAGGTGCGTGTAACATGCAATTGTGAGAAAAATATGTACAATAAGAGCACTCTAAACGAAAGAGTATATATACTTCAAAAGTATAAAAATAGAGAAATTGCCGAGGTGGCGGAATTGGTAGAAACACCATGTGTGCGACTCCCAATAGTCAGTTGCGCATTCCTCGGAAGTGTATAAAAATAGAGAAATTGCCGAGGTGGCGGAATTGGTAGACGCGTGCGACTCAAAATCGCATTCCTTCGGGAGTGGGGGTTCGATTCCCCCCTTCGGCACTAACAAACAAAGGAACCCTACGCGAATAGCGTCGGGTTTTTTTGTTTGTTGCTGAATGGGGAATCGAAAAGAGGCGCGCTCGAAGACCGTCGTAGCACAGCGGAGACGGAAAGCGCCGTCGGGGTCGCGTCGCTTGATATTTTAGAGCGTGAAGCGCGAATAAAATATCTAGCAAAGGTGACCGATTCCCCCCTTCGGCACTAACAAACAAAGGAACCCTACGCGAATAGCGTCGGGTTTTTTGTTTGTTAGTAAATGTGAATATCCTCTACCGGTATTAAATGTTTGATATACTATAACTGTGTTTATACCAATTACGATATTTAAACGATTTCTAGAAAGATTAGTAGAAGTAACACCATTTCGCATTCCACGAAGTAGGTTTTTTATATACGGCATTATTACCGGACTTATTTTTATACTTTTATATATTCTCGGCAACGAAATACGCGAGAATTATGTTATAAATGCACAAACCATCATTGCCTTCGTACAAAGTGCAGGTATATTCTCATATATAGTATTTGCTCTTATAGTAGCCCTCACCGTTATGAGCCCGCTACCCAGTTCTACACTCGGCCTTATTGGCGGTTACTTATTCACTCCTATTACCTCCATTGCGCTCATTCTTGTGGGCGAAGTACTAGGAGCCTCAGTTAATTTTGCAATAGGAAAGCACATCATCAGACCTTTTCTAACCAAAGAGAAGTTCCCCGTTTTCTTCTCAAAAATAGAGACATACAAAACCTACATCACCGGGAGGAATGTTTTCTTTCTTGCACTCATACCGGTCGGGACTGCAAACATTACCGGCTACACATCCGGGCTTATACAAATGCGCTACAAAACATTTATACTCTCTTGGACGACTGGTATAATGACACTGTCTATTTTAACCACATACCTCGGACATAGTGCTCACCAGCAAAACATAACGCTCTCTGTCATTCTCGCGGTTATAATATTATTATTCCTCTTTTTTGGTAGAAAGTATGCAAAGCACCTAACTAAAAGACTACAAAAAGCTTTGGTGTAGTTGTTCTGGTGCGTTAAGTGCAATCCAAAATATACATTGACATACAACTCTAAATATGATTTAATGCTCCGTATCAAGTAACCCTATCAAAGGTAATAGTAGTCGAGTTTCATTTGTAGGTAGATTATTTGAAGTATTATTTTTTAAATTCCAATAAATGACACAAGGAACTATTGCTCGTCTTATGGATAAAGGCTACGGCTTTATCAAAGTAGACGGTGAAGAAAAAGATCTCTTTTTCCACGCAAACGAACTCCAAAATGTAGCTTTTGACGATCTTCGTGAAAACGATACAGTGGAATTCAATGTTGTTGATGGACAAAAAGGTCCACAAGCAGAGCAAGTAAGCAAGGTATAATACCTTTCCCTACTGCAAAGCAAACAAGAGAAATCTTAAAAAAGAAAACCGACAGGCAAGCCTGTCGGTTTTCTTTTTTGTGTGTGACGCGTACGGGAATCGAACCCGTATTGCCGCCGTGAGAGGGCGGTGTCCTAGCCGTTAGACGAACGCGCCAAGTTGTCTGCCTACTATAGCAAAAATGTCATATAAATAAAGTAAAAGAAAGCCCCTCGCAGGAGGGGACAGTTCTGGGGGGAACATTGGTCCTGCAAGGGGTAATGGCCGCACTTAAGTTAAGGCCATTAGTAGCATACGCTCCGTTTATATAAAAATCAACTGTTACGGCGTAAGATATTCCACTCATCATCTTGTCGCACCAAAACTGTTTTTGCGAGCGTAACATCCTTCAACAACTCTCTTACAGCACGCTCAATGCGAATGTGATTTTGTGATCCTTTACCGAGAATTATATCATTTGGCTGTATGTGCTTTCGCACAAACCTCCCCGCTT
Source organism: Candidatus Kaiserbacteria bacterium (assembly GCA_027082835.1). Classification (GTDB taxonomy): domain Bacteria; phylum Patescibacteriota; class Minisyncoccia; order Phycocordibacterales; family UBA2100; genus UBA2100. The sequence goes on along the minus strand of JALWTP010000001.1, from coordinate 17,295 downwards.
TTGCGGACTCATCGTATCCAAAACTATGTATATGTTCCTCTGCCATACCTGCCTCACGCGCCGCCGTTGCTAAAACCAAACTCTCCTCGCCAACCGTTACCAACTCATCTGCAATACTTGCGACATATACCCCAGCTTTTTGATGTGCTTTTTTGCTATAGTTACCCAATTCGCGCATATCACCAATAATCGCCCATTTCTTCCCTTTTGTTTCTATTTTCTTGAGTACCGTAAGCGCCGCACGAAGAGCCTCAGGCGATGAGTTGTAGCTGTCATCTATAATAGTACTATCGTTATGCCCACTGAGTATTCGCATCCTACCCGGAGAACCACACCCTTTTTTCAGCGACCGTACAACCATCAGAGGACTCACCCCCACCACGCGAGCGGTGGCAAACGCCGCAACTATCGGAATGACCTGTTGAGGACCGAGGCGCCCTTTGAAAGAAACCGGCATACTTGAACCTCTCTCTTCCACATTGAACTTCATTCCACATGGTACCTTGTTTGCATCGTAATCAATAGCCACATGTGTTGCAGCGACATCGTTATGCAATTCCAAACCATACAAAAGCGTATAGATATCTGGGTATCGCTCTTTAAGCTCACGCGTATTTTTGTCGTCACCATTGAGTATTAGAGTCCCTTGATTTTTAAGTGTCTTGATAAGATATAGCTTTTCCGTAATCACTTCTTGTGGTGACTTAAAGTGAGCAACATGTACTGGTATGTCAGGAAGCGAAGTAATAATGACAACATCCGAGTGTAGCCATTTTGATATCCTCTCTATATCGCCGGGATGGTCCGCCCCCACTTCAAGTACAAGCCATTTAGGATAGTGATTTGGCAACAGTATGAGCGCCAATCCGGTGAAAATATTTTTGAGCCACTTAAATGGATTGTTCCATCCGGTAGGACATCCCAGCACCGTAAGCGGAATGCCAATCTCACCATTAAAACTCTTTTCACTTTTGCGTATGTAAAGTGAGTCTTCCAAGGCAGCATAGACCGCGTCTTTCGTGCTTGTCTTTCCCACGCTTCCCGTCACCGAGATAATACTCGGTTTATATTTCCACAACACTATGCGTGCTTCTATCGTTAGTATTTCAACAACAATAAATTTGAAAAATGATTTAATAAACATACTTCCCTATTATAGCCCCATTTTTTATATTCGCATCTTATCGGTCGGGCGGAATATCATAATAGTTTATTAAGAACTTCGTCATATCTACAAACGGATAGGTAAGTGTATGCGAAGCGTACAATTCACCTTTTGGCTCTACGGTCATCAAAAAGATTAAGAATCGCGCATTATATGATGGGAAGTAACCGAAAAATGAGTGGAGGTACTTATCTTTATAATACTTCCCATCCGGAGACGCGATCTGTGCAGTACCTGTTTTAGATGCAATACTATAATGCTCCATTTTAACCTTTCCACCAAGCAGTGCATCATCATATACTTTTGTCAGCATCCTATTTATTGTCTCCACCGTCTCGGGCTTGAGGACCTGTTCTCGTGTATCTGAATTGTCTATGGTATGTACCACTCCTGCGGTCGTAATTGTTTTAGAGGCAACAGACGGCTGTTCTATATACCCATCAGGCAACACACTCAACGCTCTTGCCATACTCATTGGTGTCAGTGCTATTCCTTGTCCAAAACTTGCAGTCGCATACTCGATATCGCGTGGACTATTAAGGTTATTCGTTATATTTTGAGCTTCGTTTGGAAGGTCTATACCAGTCTCTTCAAGAATGCCGTACTTTTTCATATATGCTCTAAATGTATCGTTTCCTAAAAGATGTTCCACATGTGCAGCGCCGACATTGAGTGACTGCGATAGTATTTCTTGTACTGGTACGATACCTCGTGCTTTTTTATCATAATTAGATATTCTGCTACCATTGAGTACTACAGAACCCGTATCGTTATAGGTGCTATCACTTTTGATAACTCCTGCATCCAATCCTGCTGCCACAGTTAACGGTTTCATAATAGAACCCATCTCATACACACGCTCTACAAGCGGGTTGGGATACTGCCATGTTTGTGCATTCCTAAAATTATTCAAGTCAAACGAAGGAGCTACAGCAAGTGCATATATTTTCCCAGTTTTAGGATCTATAACAATACCTGCACTAAACTTTGAATGATACTTTTCTTGTACCTTTTCCAAAACCTGTTCCAAATGTAATTGTACAGTCGGCTCTATCGTAGTTATTACATCCCCCTCCTGCTTATCCGGCTTACCCAAAAGTGAATCGCGCACTCCAGAAAACAAGTTGGCGAAAATGTTTACATAGATTGAACTTCCAGATCGATTTAGCACATATTCATAATATCGCTCAAGCCCATATCGTCCATCTTGGATGTTTTTATCATATCCCACAAATCCTATAGTGTGTGAGGCAAGGCTTCCACCGGGGTAATAGCGCCATGATTGCCTACTAAAATGTAGACCCGGTATATGTAGCGCATATAATTTCGCCTCATCTGTAGTAGAAACTCTATTTGCAAGTGCTTCATATGTTCTCCTCTTATTGAGAACCTTGCTTCTTATATCAGTCTCGGAATATTTTGAATACGGAGCAACGGTCTTTATTACTTCTTCTGCATTTTCAACTTCTTGCGGATTAACAGATATACTATAGCCCGATTTAAGCGTCGCTGCTGCAATTTCCTTACCGTCTTTATCGGTGAAAAAAATACTGCCACGATTGAAATTATCATCAGTTATACTTACATACTGCCTCTCTGCCTGCTTGTAGTATTTTTCTCCATTTATTATTTGAAGTAAAAACAACCGCACTATAATTATAATCGCAATTAAAAAAAGAGCGGCCAAAATAGTATTAATTCTTTTTCTATATGCTTCTCGTTTCTGCACACGACTCATGTGCCTTATTGTACATCAGCTTGACCGATATAACTTGTTCTATTTGCATATGTTTTGTTAGTAATTGAAACGAAACCCATAGAGAGAGCATTTTCTTTTGTTAGTGATTCTTTTGCGTTTAGATATTCTCCCTCAAGTGTAGAGAGGTGAGTGTGTGTTGTTTGTATACTATTTTGTATATCCTTTTGCTCTACAGTTAGCATAATTGAATTGATAAGTAAATACATATAAGCGACTAAAAGAGCAATAGACATTAAAAAGAGTCCGCTTGATATAAATCGTATTGAATTACTAAAAGTACGAGATATTGTATCTGCTGTTTTGTATAGTGTGTGTGTTGTGTGTGTGAGTGTGTGTTGCATAAGTTGTGTGTATTATTAATTAAATTTAAATGCCCGTAGTTTTGCGCTCCGCGCACGAGGATTGTGTGTTATTTCCTCATCTGATGCGACAATTGGCTTTTTTGTTACAATAGTTCCGATACCTTCCTCGCGAGCCCATTTCCTAAATATCTGCTTTACTAATCGGTCTTCAATGGAATGAAAGGTTAGGAATGCTACAATTCCACCGGAGTTCATAAATGATGGCAGTGTTTGGAGCAACTCAGACAATGCTCCTATTTCATCATTAACCGCAATACGAAGTGCTTGAAATGTTTTAGTAGCCGGATGAATCTTGCCTCGTCTCGGCATTACTCCCTCTACAATGTCTGCTAATTGTTTTGTGGTTTTTATGTTTTCTTTGGCACGAGCGTTCACTATGGCTTTCGCTATTCTGCGTGAATATCTCTCGCCTCCCCATCCATAAATGATGTCGGCAATGTTTTCTTCTTGCCATGAGTTAACAATTTCGTACGCAGTCAGCGTGCCATCCTCTACTTCGTTATTTAGTGTCATAAGCAGTGGCTCATCACCTTGAAAACTAAATCCTCTTCCAGATACCTCCAATTGATCACTACTAAATCCGAGATCAAAAAAAGCTTTGTCTACCTTTGGTATCTCTCTTGATTGCAATGCCTTCTGTGCAAATCTAAAATTAGATTTTATAAAAGTCTTTGGTATATCGTAGAGCTCAGTTTTATGCTTTGCTCGCTCAATAGCATCATCATCAAGATCAAATCCTATGAAATGTCCTTTGCCTCCTAAAAGTGACGCAAAAGCCCCCGCATGTCCGCCACCACCTAAAGTGCCGTCTAAGACAGTATCGGTTTTTTGTATGTTAAGTACTGAGAGTACTTCTTGTAAAAGAACAGGTATGTGTCGGGTGTGTGTTATTGTCGACATCGAGCCGCTGGAGGATTGCATAATATTGAGTGCGCATGACTATGGATAATCCTCCAGCAACTAGATGTAACCAATAACCGTTGTTGCTGGATATATGCGTTTTTACTACTTAAACTAATAATTACAAAACACCGATTTCACCAAGCTTTTCTGCCATTGCATCTCCTTGGCTTTCAATGCGCTTCTGGTAAGTATTCCATCGTGCCTCATCCCAAATCTCGACCCGATCTGCAACACCTGCCAAGACCACTTTGGTCTTGAGTGTTGCAAATTTCTTTAAATGATCCGGTACCAATATTCTTCCTGCCCCGTCTGCATTTACCTGAACTGCTCCTGAAAACATAAAACGGTTAAATCCTCGCGTATCTGCCTGAGCAAAACTTAATTCACGCAATCGCTTCGCTATTGCGTTCCATTCCTTCTCTGAATACACAAAAAGACAATTGTCCAAACCACGGGTAATAACCAACTTCTTTCCGAGAGCATCTTTGAATTTCTTTGGGAGCGTTACTCTCTTTTTGTCATCCAATGTGTGTGTGTATTCTCCGAGAAGCATAGTGTGTGTTTTGTGAAGAGATTGTAGATTTCCCACTTTCTCCCACTTGAATGTAATCTTATCACACTTCGCCCCACTCTGGTGCTATTTATCCACACACAAAAACACCTACAAAAGCAGGTGTGAACTACTCCAATATTCCAGGCCTCCCTAGAACATTGGAACTAAAAATACTGCGATGCATCGCAGTATAAAATGTTTTTAGGAATGAATTGAAGGCATACGAACAAATGGGCAAGGAGCCCCCTTGCCCATAAGTTACATTTAATTTGAAACACCTTGTAGTCGCTCGAGTAGATACTCTCGTGGGAGTACACTCAAAAACCATCCTACCTGCGGGCCGGAGTCTCTTCCTAAGAATAGTTGATAGATGCCTGAAAATAGCTCCTTTGCATCTATTTCCCCCTCCTTCTGAATACTGTGTACGAAGTGATGCAGTTCCTCTCCTACCAACGCGCTATGTTCTTGTATATATTTTGCAATGCGCGCAAACGCATCTTTTTGCAGTGCTGAAAACTCAGTCGTACTATCTCCGCGTTGCAATTCAAAGACATATCGCTCCGGTGCATACTTCTCAAGCCACGCCCGTGCATACTCCACCCTCTCATTAAGATCATCTTTCTCTTGTTGCGTGAGTGCATCACTCTTTTCTCCTTCGGCTTCTTTCATAATGTCCATATGTGGCATCTGAGAGATAAAGGCGACTTGTGAAAAACGCATACGGTAGTATCGCTCCGGAACACTTCTCTTGTGTATCAGCTCAAACAGCCGTGCATCGTCATCTTCTTCGCCGTTCCAATACTTTTCCGCGATAGTATCATACCTATCAAACAACGCCGGTATCGTAGCGCCATCAAGGTCAAAATTAATTGCACGCATTGGACGAGTACCCAAGAGCGCCAATCGAAATATATGTGTTGGCAATAGCGAAGCAACATCAGCTGATGACGAGCCCTTACCTTTAGATGACGACATCTTTGCACCACCGACCAAGAAAAACTCGTACGGAATATCATAGGGAGGGTTATAATCAAACACTTTTTTCGCAATGTTGTTTGCGACATCTCGCGCGCCACCTTTAGTAGAGTGGTCTTTACCGGCTCCTTCTACATCTACTCCGACAACTGCCCACTTTGCAGGCCACTCCACCTTCCATGGCAGTTCTGCTCCTCCATCAAACGGACTTCGCGACCCTTCATGCCCACAGCCAACAGCTCCACCAACACCTTCTTTTTCTTCACAAACATACTGCACTTCGCTCCCATCCCATCCTACTGTTTTTGTGGTGAGCACGTTGCCACATTTTTCACATATCATATGGATTGGCAACCATCCTTCAGGTTTTTCTGATCCTGATACTTCTTTGTATATGGCTCGTATTTTTTCAGCATTATTAAGAGCTTTTTCTATAACCTCATTCATCTTTCCCGTTTCGTATAATTCGCTCGCTCGATAAAACTCCGCATCAAACCCCGCGTTTTCTATAACTGCCTTAAACTCATTAGCATACTGTTCTGCAAAATTCTCACTGATACCATCGGGCGCAGGAATATACTTAAGCGGTACCCCGAGATATTTCCTGTACTCTTCTTGATTAAGGTATGTTGGAATACCGTCCATCGGGTCAAAATCGTTTATTTCATAGAGAAACTTTGTATTTACACCTTTTTCTTTCAGCACTTCTGCTACGGCATTGTGAATAACAACGCCGCGCATTGACCCTATATGCACACGCCCACTTGCGGTTTTTTCATCACGCACAATAAGAGCATCACCGCGTGCAATTTGAGTGGCGTATTTTTCTTTTATGTCATCTGCTATTTTATCTGTCCAAAACATTTCTCGATTGTACCCTAAAATATACAATATCCAAAGAAAATAACTGCTTTAAATGCGACTCTACGCCACTTTCATTATTTTGTAGGTTACCACACCGTTTGGTGTTTCAAACTCAAAAGACTCTCCCTTTTTCTTACCCATCATAGCGGTTCCAAGTGGTGACATATGCGATATTTTCCGCTCACGCATATTTGCCTCTGCAGATCCTACAATTTCGTATTCTCGTGCATCTTTTTCGCCTTTTTTGAGGATAGTCACCTTAGATCCCAACAATACTTCACCGCTTTTCTTTGCTCCTTTTATTATATTTGTGTGGGCGAGCATTGTCTCTAACTGTCGTATTCTACCTTCGGTAGCTCCTTGTATTTCGCGTGCCTCTTGATACTCCGCATTTTCTGATAAATCTCCGAGTGATCGTGCGTATTCAAGCTGTTCAGCTATCTCGCGTCGCCGAGTTGTTTTAAGATACTCAAGTTCTTTTGTTAATTCTTGAAACTTTTCTTTCGTTAAATACTGTTCTTCTTGGTTCATAGTTCCATATTATACGTGACAATTTTGAAAAATAAACTCTATGCAAGAAGCTACTTTTCTGGTGTCGGATACTGACCTGAAGTGTATTCAGGTTGCGTATCTACAAGCCATCTGAAAAACGCATTCATCGTAGGTGCTGCTCCAAATGGTGTATGTGCAGGAGCTTTTTCCAATACAACCGCAAACGCAAATCGAGGATTGTGTGCAGGCCAAAACCCCATTACCCATGAGTTCATATATTCATTATGATTTCCTAACTGTGCAGTACCGGTTTTACCCGCCAAATCTATACCTTTAACATTCGCCGCCCGAGCAGTCCCTTTAAGTGCCCCCTGTATCATACCCTCTCTGACAATTTGTAAGTTTTTATCATCAACACCAACGGGAATACTTTTCACTTTTGTTTTAGAAAGTATGTGTGGCGACAACAACTTACCGCCATTGGCTACAGACGCAACATATCGTACTGCTTGAATAGGTGTCACCAAAAAACCAAATTGCCCTATAGCGGTGTGATAAGTGTCTCCAAGTCGCCATTCTCCGCGATCACCAAATACAGTTCGCTTCCATGCCGGAGTTGGCACTACACCACGCGCTTCGCCATCTATCTCAATTTCCGTTGGAATACCAAACCCGAAGCGAGCAGCGTAGGCTGCAAGTTTTGCAATACCAAGACCTTTTTGCCCTCCAAATCCACCACCTACTGTATAGAAGTATACATTGGACGAAACTGCTATTGCTCTGCGCATATCCACCCACCCATGTGCTTTCCAATCTTTAAAGACAGAGTCGTGTTTCGGGTCATATGGATTGGGCACACGAATCTCTCCTGTAGATAATATCTTCTTATATGGACTTATGATTTTCTCTTGGAGTGCCGCTGATGCAACATAGGGCTTCACTATGGAACCCGGTGTGTATTCGCCCGAAACAGCACGATTGAGAAACGGTTTTCTTTTGTCTTTTGAATATGCAGCAATCGTTTTTGAAGGAGTGCCGTCGGTCATTACCTGTGATGAATACTCGGGATAGCTCGTGAGCGCAAGCACCTCACCCGTCTTTACATCCATAATGACACCCGATCCTCCTAAAAAGTGAGATCTATTAACACCACTTTTAATGGTTTCAAACAATTTATGTTGTAATTGTGCATCTATAGTAAGATGAATATTTTTCCCATCTACTGGTTTTTGTATGGTATTTGATGATTGTTCTACTTCAAGCGCATTCACTTCTATAAGTCTTACTCCATTTTTCCCTGTCAAAACATCATTTTGACTTTTTTCTATACCTGCTTTACCGATATATTCTTTACGCCACCAATAGTTATTGGCGTCTTTTTGAGGATACTGTACAAACCCAAGCAATATAGACAATCCTGATAAGTCTATATACTTACGAAGCGCAAATAACTTGGTGTCAATATTTCCATTTTTATCTGTGTTTGGTTCATTCCATGCTAATTTTTTGCCATATCTATCATAAATAATTCCCCTTTCGGCAAAGATAATTTCGTGATTGAGATGATTTTTGGCGGACAAGATTGCGTATGCATCTCCTTTTACTATTTGCAGGTCACCAATGCGATATGCGTATACTAAAAATAACGACACTATCGCAAGTCCTACCCAAAGTGGTACATATTTACCTATAGACTTCTCTACTCGTCCTTCAAACTGATCAACATTAAACGAAGGGAGATTGGTGGCATCAAGGAGTACTTCATCCGGATCAATGACACTGTTATAAATACTTCTTTTTCTTCTTCTCAACAAAGACATCTATACAGATTAAACTAATAGCGTCAGGTTGCAAATTAATACCAAAAAATTCTTTTCTTTATATAAAACGACACCATGGCAACAACCGCAAACATAGAGGTATAGAAAAGTGGGTATCCTCCTGCGGTGTGATTAAAAATCATATCGTATACAAACCCGATAAGAATCACGGCGTAAGAAAACTTCTGTATGAGCAATATAATTCCAACAGTAAGAAATACAATGGGTGCGCTATATACTATACTTGCCGCGAATATACCAAATAAAAATATGCGTAAATACTTCATATTACTCTACCAACACCTGCTTTATACTATTTATTTTAATGGGAACATATATGCGTATTGTCTGCAGTGCGTCAGACGGCTTTGCTTCTACACTTCCAACTATTCCAAGCACCACCTCCGGTGCAGATTTATAAATAACAGAATCTCCCTTTTTTACCACAATATCACGCGGCAGCTTCCCCACCATATTACCCGCTCCGATTCCTTGTACCTCCATTGGTATATCTCTTTTGCCTGTGCGCAATAATACATTTGTTTTAGCACCAGATGCGGAAAACAGCAAAACATCTTGAGTATGTTTATATACATTTTGTACTGTGCCAATAAGAGCGTCATTGCCCCAAAATACTAACGAACCTATATGAGAATTATACGATCCGGAAAAAGTAATTGGTACAACGCCATAATGCATTATTCCAGATGTTGTTAATACATTTTCTAAGTGCCTTTTTTGCACTTTCTGAGTAAGAGTCTCTCCACCAAGAAATGCTCTCAATGTGTCATTTTCATCTTTAAGTATTTTGTTATTAAGTGCGTAGAGTTCATATGAGATAAGTTTGTTTTTCAATTGTTCATTTTCTTTTTGTAGCTTCTTCTTACTGACAAAAGTTATGTATATTGGATTTGTTATTTTTTGTATAAAAGAGTGTGTACCGAAAATTATTTTTTCAGATGGACGCAAAAACGCAGATACTGCTCCTCCTGTTATAAAGTTTAACAAAAGCATTATCAAAAATAGTGCTACCGCAACGGTAAAAATACGCCTACGCATTGAAAAACTGACAGAATTATTCAGTCGGCGAAAGTTCGTGACTCTGTGTGATAAGTGTTTCTTCATATTTTTGTAAATCTTCTAATATCATTCCTGTTCCGCGCACCACTGCCGTAAGCGGATCATCAGGAACATGTACTTGTATCCCAAGATTTTCACTCAACAGCATAGGGAGCCCGCGTATAAGTGCTCCTCCTCCGGCAAGATAGATACCTTTTTGCATTATGTCGGATATCACTTCAGGTGGAGCTGTTTCCAGCACCTCTTTGGCGGCGTCTACGAGTTGGTCTATGGAACTTCCAATAGCTTCGCGTACATCTGCATCAGTAATCACCACCTCGCGAGGAAGTCCTGAAACTAAGTCGCGTCCCCGTATCGTTTCTTCAAATGGATTTTCGTTTTCAAATACGGACGCTGTTGCTATTTTTATCGCCTCGGCAGTGCGAGTTCCTATAAGTATTTTAAACTCGCCACGCACATAATTGATAATATCATCATTCAATTTATCTCCCGCTATATTTACATTTTTTGCATTCACCAATCCACCCAGTGAAATAACCCCAATATCAGTAGTACCGCCACCAATATCAATAATCATAGAACCTGACGGATTGTTTACCGGAAGACGAATACCTATCGCTGCCGCCATCGGCTCCTCTACAATAAATACCTCACGAGCTCCCGCGTTGCGCGCCGCGTCTTGTACCGAACGCACCTGCACCGATGTTATACCTGACGGTACGCCAATAACCACACGCGGTCCAAAGAATTTTGGTTTTCCGTCCTGTGCCTTGCGTATCAAATATCCGAGCATTTCTTCTGCCACTTCAAAGTCTGATATCACCCCATCTATCAGCGGTTGGACCGCTACCACATGCGCTGGAGTACGTCCGAGCATATTTTTCGCATCATTACCTATTGCAACCACTTGCCCTGTTTTTTGGTTTATCGCCACCATTGACGGCTCGTTTATCACAATCCCTTTCCCGTGCACATACACGAGCGTGTTTGCCGTACCAAGATCAATGCCAATATCATCCGAGAAAAGACCTGATATCTTAGTTCGTATTATTTGTATCCATCTGCGCACTACTTCCATATACCTATTCGTTAAGTAAGTCCTGTTCGTGCACCAAAGTAGACACTCCCGTTGCTCTATTTATAATCTCATACTCGCCCGAAGCCAGCGTTTTTTCGCTTATGATTATTTGCTTTGGAATACCGATAAGATCAGCATCGGCAAATTTCTTGCCGGCGCGCAGTGCCCTATCGTCCTACAAACCCCTCATCCCTCTTTCGGTCATCTCTTCAAAAAGTCGCTCCGCCTCATTTTTTACTTCTTCGTTTCCGTTATCAAGTGAAATCATATGATACTTAAACGGTGCTATCTCCTCTGGCCATACCAACCCTCTTTCATCTGAGAGTATTTCGGCAACAGTCCCCATAGCACGAGCAGGACCGATACCATATGATCCCATAATAGGGTATACCGGCTTCCCTTCCTCGTTCTTATATTGCAATCCAATTGCCTCTGAGAACTTTGTACCCAAAGGAAAGATGTTTCCCACCTCTATTGCCTTTTGCTCTTTCAACTCAACTCCGTCCCAACCAAGATCTTTTATCACTTCTTCGGTATTCACTTCTTTATTGAGCGCTCTTCCTTCTTTTTCGTTAATATAAATAAGATCTTCACCGGACTCTGACACCGTTTGGAACTCATCACTAAACTGAGAAAAAGATCCTCCACTTGCAAAGGTGCGGTATGTTTTATCTCCTATGCCCAATCGCTTGAAAATGCGCACATACGCATCAGCACACTTTTCATAAAACTCACGAAATCCCACTTCGTCTGTGTTGAAAGAATATAAATCTTTCATTACAAACTCCCGTGTTCGCATTATGCCGCTTTTTGCACGCACCTCGTTACGAAACTTAGTCTGAAATTGATATACATATTTTGGCAAATCTTTATACGAAGAAATGTGCCCTTTCAAAAGTTTTGTTATTGGCTCTTCGTGTGTGTTGGCAATACCCAATTGCGATCCACCGTGATACTTCTCTCCACTGTGAAGATGTGTTTTAAACCACACATCCACTTGCTCATCGTCCCATCTGCCGGAGAGCTTCCACACTTCAGGATCTTGCAGTGCTGACATACTCATCTCCTGCCCGCCGATACTATCCATCTCTTCACGAATGACTCGCACTATATTATTAAAAGTACGCAACCCCAGAGGTAGAAGGTCATAAACTCCCGCCATTTCTTTATGAATGTAGCCGGCACGAATAAGGAGTTTTGCATTTTTTGATACTTCGTCCTTTGGTGCCTCTTTTCGTGTTTTAGTAAATAGATCTGATTGTCGTACTGCTGTTTTCATATGGTACGCATAGTACCAGAAAACACTACCAATCTCCAATCTATGAGGTCTTTACATTTTGCATTATTATCGCATCAAAAGATTGATGATATCGTGATAGGTAACAATTATCATCAGCAGTATCAGTCCGCCAAACCCAATGACATTGATCCAAGACATAACTCTATTTCGAAGCGGTCTGCGGATAACGGCTTCAATACCAAGTATTGCTAAACGCCCACCATCAAGTGCAGGAAGCGGTATCAAGTTTATAACAGCAAGATTGACCGATATAAACGCAATGAAGTACAGTAAATATACAAATCCAACAGAAGTAGCATCTCCCACCAAACTCACTAATCCAACAGGTCCCGCAATCTGACTCCAATCGGCAGTGCCCAAGACTACCGTGGTGAAAAACCCTTTAAGGCCAACCACCACTGCGTATGCTGTGTGTACCGTTTGTTTTCCGGCGCGCACTGCCGCTTCTCCAAAGGAAAGACGAGAGTCGCCAATAAGTGCCATACTTATTCCGATAGCCGGCGTACCCGGACTACTCTTCAGCACTCCGTGTGCCGCAGAAAATGGGATCGTTTTAAAGATGGTGTCGTCACCTTCGCGTTTGTATGATATTACAATATCTCTACTAACATTGTCTTGAATAAATGCGGAGACCTCACTGGGTACCAAATGTCCCACGCTATGTCCTTTGCTGGTAATGTTTACTATCTCATCTCCCGAAGTCAGCCCTACCTCTTGCGCAGGCGACTGAGGCAATACTGCCGTAAGCACCAATCGTGCTGAAGCACTACCGTCTATTACTTTAGCTTCGTCAACAGTAGACGGTGCACCAAGCAGCAATACTGCAGTAAACAACATCCATGCAAAAATAACATTAAAGACAACACCGGCAGACAAAACACATGCCTGCACTATTCGTGGTTTTTGCGAAAATGCCACTTTTGCCGTTTCTTCATTATATTCAATAGTATCGTCTTCCCCATATATCCGCACAAACCCTCCAAACGGAAGCCAGTTCAATGTGTAGAGCGTGTCACCAATCTTTCCAAAAATAGCAGCCCGTGGCGGGTACCCAATCCCAAACTCGTCAACTTTAATACCAAAAAGTTTTGCTGTTAAAAAATGCCCCAATTCATGGACTACAATGAGCACTACCAATATCGCAATAAATGTAAAAACTTCCATATCACAGTGTAGTATATCCTACCCACATCTTTTCCGCCCCGATACTATATATTTATGGGGGATATCTATTACAGAAAATTGGTTAGTTATTAATCTCCTCCTGTTTTTTGGCAAACATTTCTTCAAGTGCCGTATTCTCTTCGTCTATTTTTTTCTGCAAGTCATCCTTTGCCTTAAATTTTTCATCTTCGCTTATCTCTCCCGCCTTTTCTGCTTCTTGGATTTTGTTCCACGCGTCTTCGCGTGCTCCACGCACACTTTGTCGTGCAGACTCAAGCTTGTCTTTTGCAATTTTAATCAATGACTCTCGTCTCTCTGAGGTAAGCTCGGGAAATGAAATGCGAATACCCGCTCCATCGTTAAGTACACCTACTCCAAGATCGGCATTGGTAATTGCCTTTTCTATATCTTTAAGTGTAGAAGCATCCCAAGGAGATATTTTAAGTGTCCTGGCATCTTCCACTCCTACATTTGCAACCTGATTAAGCGGCACACGAGATCCATAGCTTTCAACTTGAATGGAATCCAAGAACGAAGGTGTCGCTCGTCCTGTGCGCACGCCTTTATACTCTTTGACAAGCCACTCTCGGACTTCTGAAAGTTTTAGTTGTAATTCTGAAAAATCAAACATAACTGTAGTATAACATATTCTATTTTGTTCTCTACGGAAGCAGTAGCACCACACTCTCAAGAAGCATCTTTATAGAAGTGCCGCTACCTTGCAGTGCTCTTCGTACATTTGCGATATGAATAAATAAATCAGTATGTGTTTTGTGTAGTGCTTTTGCGTATGCCTCGCGCTCTATATTCTTCAGTAAATCGTTTGCACCATTTATATCCTTTTCATCAGCCAGTTCCCCTATTTTTTCTATCAACTCTTTCTTGGAAAGGTTCAATACACTCTCTGTCGCATCGCCTCCTGTACCATCTGCCTTTATCACGCGCGCACGCGACAGCACCGTCGGCATCAGTGACCCAATGTATGGAAAACAGAAAAAGAAATGTGTATGAGGAGCGGGTTCTTCAAGTAGTTTAAGCAGTGCGTTTTGTGCCTCTGATGTAATCTTGTGTATCTTATATACAAAGCATTGCCCGTTTGCAGACTTCACACTCGCCCGCTCAAAAAGCTCTCGACTATCGTCAACACCAAACAAATCAAACTCGCGTGCATATAATTCTGCTTCCGGATATGCTTTTTTTAGCGCCGCTGTTATATTGCGTACTATATCTGAATCGGAACTTTCACATATATAGGTGTGAAAGAGATCTTTGTTTTCAATTTCTTTGAGAATCATAACTATCGCTTGGCGATAATGGCTTTTTTGTATACATTCAGATGCTCCAGCGCTATACCCGTTCCTTTTACCACACTAAAGAGCGCATCGTCTGCAAGTTGTGCGCGTACACCGGTGCGCCGATATACCAACTCGGGAAAATTGCGCAGCTGACTTGAACCGCCGGTCATAATTATACCATTGTCAATAATGTCTGATGCAAGTTCCGGTGGTGTTTCTTGCAGTACATCGCGAATTGCTTTAATTATCTCACGCAACTCTCTTCCGAGTGCTTTTACTATTTCATTTGTTGAAAGCTCAACTGACTTTGGTAGTCCGGTGAGATAGTCGCGTCCTTTTACCGTCATTACCAACTCTTCTTCAAGCGGAATTGCCGAGCCAATAGTGACCTTGATCGCCTCTGCCATTGTATCGCCAATCGCAAGATTAAATGTCTTTTTCATATGCGCAATTATTGCTTCGTCCATTCTATTTCCCGCACATTTGACCGAAGTGGAAGCTACGATACCGCCGAGTGCTATCACGGCAACATCTATCGTTCCGCCGCCGATGTCTACTATCATATGACCATGGGCTTCATGAATGGGAATACCCGCTCCGATTGCCGCGAGTATGGGCTCTTTCACTACCTGTGCCGTTTTTGCTCCCGCTTTAATAGCAGCTTCCACCACCGCGCGCCTCTCTGCAGAGGTTACCCCTGCAGGGACCGAAATAATAACATCAGGACGAAAGATGGTTTGCCAGCTCATTGCCTTGCGCATATAGTAGCGAAGCATCGCCTCGGTTACGCGATAGTCCGCTATCACGCCGTCTTTCATTGGTCTGTAGGCGACAATATCATCAGGAGTTCGTCCTATCATCTCTTTTGCTTCATCGCCAACGGCAAGTATTTTATTGTCTTGTTCCGATACTGCCACCACAGATGGCTCTCGCAACACCACCCCTTTATTGGGAACATACACCAGTGTATAGGTGGTACCGAGGTCAATCCCCAATTTCGGCTTCATAGTGAAGTTAAACTTAAACATAGTGCTTTGCATTGTACCTGAATCTTTCCTCTTTGGCTTGTAAAATTTCAGATATACACCTGCAATCGGAGCGTGTCAATCCACTGTGTTGAGACGCTCAGTTGCACGACCTGTTTCAATATGCAATTATGTACCTCGGCAAATCAAAACAGGAGATTGTAATGACAAAAAAGAAAGCACTTGACGCTCCGCTACCAGGCGGAAAAGTGAAACCTAAATTGACCCCGGAATTCAATCGCCTTGTTGAGAGAAGGGCTCATCGAATTCTTGGTGGAATCCGAAACGGATCTTGCTGCAGAATGATCGATTGGTGGCCAGCCGAAAACGGTGCCATAAAGTGCATATTCGGCGACGAAGACCGCGAATTTAAGGTCACGATTCCACGAAATCAATATTCCTTCAAGTGATTTCAATCCACTTGCTCAATATAATAATGCCGGCATCTATTGCCGGCATTTCCTTTGCATTATGCGCTGTAAATTGCTTTAATATCTATATGAAAAAAAGAGTGCGCACAAAACTATATGTTTTGTATGGCGCGGGAGCTATATCTCTCGCCGTCTTGTGCTATGGACTTCTGTCACAATTTGGATTTGTCGTTTCAGGATTCTCCATAGTGCGTGGCGCAACCATTTCTATAACCAATTCACTCCCAAACAGCAGTATCTATGTAGACAAGAGACGCATTAGCAGTATTCATAAGTCGGGAGTTGCAAAAATAGACGGCCTTACTCCAAAAAAACACTCCATCATCGTATCGCGCGCTGATGTGTGGCCATGGATTATAACGACTACTCCATCCAAGGGAGAGCGTATAACATTTCACCCTACACAAGTGACACGAACACCAAAGGTAGTTGAACTCAACAAAGAAAAAGACGCTGAGCGTATACAGACAGCGAGCCATTTAATAAATAACTACCGTGAGCCGACCCGCTCAACACCACTTATTAAAAATGATAAAAAAATATGGGTGGAAGGAGTGACTATATACGAACAATATAAAGATACACAAAAGAAAGTCTTTACTGCAAAAACACCAATACGCTCCATAAACTGGTACAATGATACCGATACGGCAATTATCATATCGGCCCAAGACACCGTGGCGGTAATAGATATACAAGGCGATTCCGTTGAAAACTTCTTCCCGCTCTATAAAGGCACTTCGCCTAAAGCGACACCATCGCCAGATACAAAACGACTTCTTTTCATACAAGACGGCGACAAATTCTTTACACTTTCATATTAAATCCTAGTGAGTGTTAATACATAGCGGTATTTCTATTCAAGCTATATACTACTCGTATGTATTTAGTAACTGTTTCCCCTATTCAAAAACGATCAAAAGACGCACTCACCTATTTCTCGTCCGAAACCTTTTCAAAGGGAAGTATCGTAAAGGTTCCCATTCGCAAATCTGAAGTATATGCAATCGTACTTGAATGCAAAGAGTG